>JAQVPN010000021.1 GCA_028702055.1 Candidatus Altimarinota bacterium
CTAATAATTCAATATTAATTCAAGATTTTGATTTAACAATAAATTCTTTTATATCTCATATTAAAGAATAAAAATTTTGAATTTCCTTTTCATTTTTATGTTCAAGTGGTAGATTCATTATTATTTTTTCTTGATTTTCAAAAAGTTCTTTAATTTTATTGTCATTAATTGGAAATCACTTTTCTAGACTTATTCATAATAATTCTATATTTTTACTATTTGTTCAAAATTGTCATTTTGCTATATTATCTATCAAATTACTTTGAATTAATTCCACAATTTGATAATCTATAGAACCAATTCATTTTGATGAATCTAAAGATTTTATTATATTTGAATTATTTTCATTTAGAGAAACTTTGTTTAATTTTAATCATTCTAAAAAATGTTTTTTAATAGGATTTAAATATTTATTATTAATTTTTTCATCAATATATCATCATTTAGAATTTATAATCTTTGAAATTTCAATTATGTGTTTTATACTAACTTTGTCATTTTTATTTAATAAATCATCAATTATTAATTCATTTTTTGTTTTTAATCAAGAACTTATTATGTAATTATCTAATCATTCATCTTCAGATTTTATATCATGAGAATTAAGATATTTTGATATTTCTTTTTCAACATTTGAATACATTAATTTTTTAAATTGTTCTGTAATTACAGATTTATCAAATTTATACATATAAGAAGAAATTGCTAAGCGAATTTTATCATTTTTTATTGCACTATTTAATATGTATTTTTGGATATCTTTATCTACATTTTTTACGAAAAGATCTGTATTATCAATTAATGATTTAAATTTTTTTTCGCTAGAAGAAGCTATGTCAATAATCGTTTTTAATTTTTCTGTGTTTTGGGTCAATACAAGAAATCTTCATTTATTCTTAACTTTTCATATTAAATTATTAATAATATTTCGATTTTCTATATATTCAGAAATATATGGATTAATTTTTAATAATTTTTCACAAAATGCTTCATCATCATAAATTTCTGGATAATTATCTCTAATTCATTCAAGCATTTTTATAACATCATCTCAAAATGTATTAATTTTTAAATATTCTAATAAATTTGTTCTGATTTTTTCATTTTCTATATTTTCAAATCAAACTCATTTTAATATATTTGTTTTCCAAGTCTTTTCTGCTTTTATATCAGCTTTTTTATCTTCTTCCTCAACTTTTTTATTTAATTCAATTTTTATATTTTCAAGTTTTTTTGAAGTATTGCTAAAAATAGAATTTTTTTCTTCTTCTGTTTTTGATTCTAAGTTAGTATAATCTGAAACTAAGTTTTTTAAAAATTCATCTAAAAAAGGAGATTTATTATTTTTTTGATATTCTAATATCTTTTCTACTAATTTTTTAGCCTCATTAATACCTATATTTTTTCAAACTTCACTATTTTCTAAAGTAGCTGTATTTATTTCTGATAATATATCTTTAGCTTTTGTTTCTCACATAATTTTTAAATTATTTTATTAAATTCACCTAAATTTTATCATAATTTTAAAATAAAATCAAAAAAATGGCAGAAAAATGGCATATAAATTTGAAAAAAATAAAAATTGTTTATAATCAGAGCAAATTTTTATTTTTAAATTTATAAAATTATGCAAATACAAAGTTCTGAAATAAGACAAAAATTCTTAGAATTTTTTAAAACAAAACAACATGCAATAATTCCTTCTGCATCAGTTGTTCCAGAAAATGATCCAACAGTTTTATTTAACACTGCTGGTATGCAACCGCTTGTTCCATATTTACTTTGAGAAACTCATCCTCTTGGAAAAAGACTCGCAAATTACCAAAAATGCATAAGAACAGGTGATATTGATGATGTTTGAGATAATACTCATTTAACATTTTTTGAAATGCTTTGAAATTGGTCGTTGTGAGATTATTTTAAAGCTGAATCAATTTCTTGGTCTTATGAATTTTTAACAAGTAAAAATTGGCTTGCAATAGATCCAAGAAAAATAGCTGTAACAGTTTTTGAATGAGATGAAGATGCACCAAGAGATGAAGAATCTGCTAATTTATGGAAAAAAGAATGAATTACAAATATTTCATATTTACCAAAAGAAGATAATTGGTGGGGGCCAGCTGGTTTAACAGGACCTTGTGGACCAGATACAGAAATTTTTTATTGGGTTTGATCTAGTGAATTTCCTCCAGAATGAAGTACTGTTTGAAATGATAGTAAAAATTGGATGGAAATTTGGAATAATGTATTTATGCAATATGTTAAAACTAGTGAATGAACTTTTGAAAAAGCAGCTCAACAAAATGTAGATACAGGGATGGGACTTGAAAGAATAACAAGAACTTTAACTTGAACACCATCAGTTTATGAATCTGATGTTTTTGCTGATATTATACAAGAAATAGAAAAAACTCTTTGAGTGATTTATAATGATGAAACAAGGAAATCAATTAGAATAATTGCAGATCATTCAAGAACTGCAACTATGATGCTTTCTGACTGAATAAGACCTTCAAATGTAGATCAATGATATATTTTGAGAAGACTTATTAGAAGATCTGTAAGAGAATGATATAAATTAGGAACTTCTTGATCTTTTATGACTCCAATCGTAGAAAAAGTTATAGAAAAATTTGAAAATATTTACGAACCTGTGAAAAATAATAAATTTGAAATTATTCAAGCTTTAGAAAAAGAAGAAAAACAATTTTCAAGCACTTTAGAAAACTGATTAAAAGAATTTGATAAATTATTAAATGGTTTCAAAATAGCTTTTGAAAGAACGGGAAAAGCTGTGGATACTATTTCTGGAGACAAAGCTTTTAGACTTTATGATACTTATGGTTTTCCTATTGAGATGACTCAAGAATTAGCAAAAGAAAAATGATTAAATGTTGATGTAGATTGATTTAATGAAGCTTTTAAAAAACATCAAGAATTATCTCGTGCTTGAGCTGAACAAAAATTTAAATGAGGTTTGGCTGATGATTCAGAAATTGTAACAGCTCTTCATTCTGCAACTCATTTGATGCTTGCTTGACTTAGAAAATATTTATGAACTCATATTCATCAAGCTGGTTCAAATATAACTGCTGAAAGACTTAGATTTGATTTTACAAATGAATGAAAAGTTGACGGAGAAATTCTTAAAAAAGTTGAGGATTATGTAAATGAAGCTATTTCAAAAGATATAATAGTAGATTTAAAAAATATGCCAAAAGAAGAAGCAAAAGCTGCTTGAGTAGAATGAAGTTTTTGGGAAAAATATCCAGAAGTTGTTAAAGTTTATACTTTTGCAGATAAAGATTGAAATATATATTCTAGAGAACTTTGTTGAGGTCCACATATTGAGAGAACTTGAACAATGTGAAAATTTAAAATACAAAAAGAAGAGGCATCAAGTTCAGGAGTAAGAAGAATAAAAGCAATTCTAGAAAAATAATTTATAAGTCCACTTTTGTGGACTTTATCTGTTTTTAATGCTGATAATTTTAAATTGACTTTTTTTAAAAT
Source organism: Candidatus Altimarinota bacterium (assembly GCA_028702055.1). GTDB lineage: Bacteria > Patescibacteriota > Gracilibacteria > BD1-5 > UBA6164 > JAQVPN01. Next base: position 3,514 of record JAQVPN010000021.1, read on the forward strand.
TACATAAAATATAATAACTTAAAATAAATTAAAACTATTTAAAAATGTTAAAAAATAAAGTAAATGTAACTACGATTTGATGATGAACTTGATCATATAATGTTTTAACTTGATTAAAACAATTTGATGATTTAAATTTAGCTTCTATTGTTACTATGAGTGATAGTGGAGGGAGTACTTGAGTTTTAAGAGATGAATTTGGTATATTACCTCCTGGTGATTTAAGAAGAGCTATTTTAGCACTTAGCCAAGAATCAGAAGTTTTGAGAAAATTATTTGAATATAGATTTGAAAAAAAATCATCAGTAAGTTGACATACTGTTTGAAATCTTCTTATAACAGCAATGGCTGATATAACATGAGACTTTGAATCAGGTTTAAAAGAAGTATCAAAAATGTTTAGAGTAAAATGAAAAGTAATTCCTGTTACAAAAGAAAAATCAGATTTATGTGTTAGACTTGAAGATTGAGAAATAATAGAATGAGAAACAAATATAGATTGTCCTATTCATGATTGAAATTTAATTATAGAAGAAGCCTTTTTAAAGCCAACAGTTTCTATAAATCCTAGAGCTAAAGATGTTTTAGAAAATTCTGATATTATAATAATTTGACCTTGAGATTTATACACTTCAATTATTCCAAATTTACTTGTTAAATGAGTAAAAGAAGCTATAGAAAATTCTGATGCTAAAGTAGTATATTTTTGTAATATTATGACAAAACATTGAGAAACAAATAATTTTGAAGTTATTGATTTTATAAATGTAATAGAAAAATATTTAGGAACTTGAAACCTAGATTATGTCATAGTAAATAATTGATATATATCAGATGAAATGGTTGAAAAATATGAAGAAGAAGAAATGAAAAAACCAGTAAAGTTAAAAGATTTATCTGTTTTTGTAGATAAAAATTATAAAATAATAGAACGAGATTTGTTAAATGAAACTGATTTTGTTAGACATAAACCAGAAAAATTAGCACAAGTTATAAGTGATATTATAGAAGGTTGGGTTAAATAAATAATAAAATTAAAATGCACAAAATATTTCACTATCTAAAAACATTTCTTGCAAAAAATAATAAGATAATAAAAATTATCTTGTTTTTTGTTTTTCCATTACTAATTGTCTTATGTGTTGAATTTATTCAAAAACAAAGTTTTTTTTCATTATGGGATTTTATAATTTGAAGTTCAAGAGCCTTTTTATTCTCATATTTTATAGTTTTTATAGTATTTTATATGCTATATTTAATTATTTCTAGACATTCTTTTTATATAACTTTTTTTTCATTTATTATTTTATCAATTATTAATTTATTAAAAAGACAAATTCTTTGAGAACCTTTATATTTAACTGATATAATAGCTCAAGCTGGACAATCTAGAGATTTATATTCTTTTGTTCATTTTAAAATAAATATAGGAATTATTTTATTCTTTATTTTTGTATTTTTATTAAATTTTTTTTATTTTAGATTATTTAAAAATTTTAAAATTAAAAAAATTACTGTGAGATTACCTTTATTTATAGTATTTTTTTTACTTTTTTATTTTGTTATACTAACAAATACTTTCAGAGACAAATATTTATTAAAAACTATCTGATATAATTTAGATAGTATTAATTGGAGACAAAATTATAATTATGATGAAAATTGATTCGTGCGAGCTTTTTATATAAATATTTCAAATGCTTATATAAAAAAACCCGAGTGATATAGTAAAGAAACTGTAGAGAAAATAGTTAAAAATGTAAAAACTCCCCCTGCTTCGCTTCCCCCTCAATGAGGGGGATTAAAGGGGGAGTCAGATGATAAACCGGATTTTATCTTTATTTTATCAGAAGCTTTTTTCGATTTATCTAGAATAAAATGAATTGATTTCTGAGAAGATTTGACTCCAACTTTGCATAAATTACAAAAAGAAACATATTTTTGAAAAATGATTAGCCCTGTTTTTTGATGAAAAACTGCATTAGCTGAATTTGAACTTATGACATGAAATTTGATAAAAAATTTACCAGTTTGAAGTATTCCTTATACACAATATGTAACAAAAGATATTCCTGCAATTCCTTCTATATTAAAAGCAAATTGATATGAAACTTTAGCTGTTCATACTTATGATAAAACATTTTTTAATAGAAATAATGCTTATCCACATATTTGAATTGATAATTTCTACTGAGAAGATTCTATAAAAAATCCAGTTTATAAATGACCTTTTATATCGGATGATACTTTTGTAAATGAATTAATAAAACATTTAGATTCTGATGACAAAAATAAATTTATAATGGGTATTTCAATGCAAAATCATTTTTCTTATGAAAATAAATATAAGCCAAATGAAATATCAGTTAAATTAAAAAATAATTTTAGTCCAAAAGTTGAGGATATTTTGACAAATTATGCACAAGGAATACACGATGCTGATGCAGGTTTATCTAAATTACTTGAATATCTTAAAACAAGAAAAAAACATACAATTGTGTTATTTTTCTGAGATCACTTACCAAATTTGTGAGATAATAATATTTGATACACTGAAACTAAATATATTAATGAATCTCAAGAAAAGAAATGGAATAAGAATAATTTAGAGAATATGTACAGCCCAGATTTCATAATTTGGTCAAATAAACCAGAATTTCAGAATAAAAATTTATGATATATTTGAGCTTCTTATTTAGGGAATTATATACTTGATTTAGAATGAATAAAAAATAAGTGAACTTACTTTGATTATATATCTCAGGAGTTTAAATGTTTACAAGCAGATTCACCAATTTTATCATCTACAAAAGAAACTTGAATTATTAGAAACAAAGATAGAAAAACTTGCCTAGATTATGATAAAAATCATTCATTACTTCAATATGATATACTATTTTGAAAAAATTATATGAAATAAAAAAAATGAGAATTTTCTCATTTTTTTTATTTTTCTCCTAACAACACAGGACATACATCATCTATATGACTATCATCAATAGGATCTAGGTGAATTGTAATAATAGCATTTGGAATTTCTTTTTTTATAAGACATTCTACTAAATCTCATATTTGGTGAGCTGAAAATAAGGAAATTTCTTTATGAAAAACTAAATGAAATTCTATAAAAACACTTCATCCAGATTTTCTTGTTTTTAAGAAATGATAAGAACTTATCTCTTTTGAGGCAGATAGAATAATTTTTTTTATAATTTGTATTTTTTCTTTTTCTAATGCTTTATCCATAAGCATTTCATAAGCTTCTTTTATTATTGCTCAAGCTCAAATTATTATATAAATTGAAATTGCTACAGAAACTATTACATCTATGATAAAAAGTCCAGTAATTTTTATTAAAAGTATTGTAATAATTATTCAAGCATTTGTATATAAATCTGTTTTATAGTGAAGTGCATCAGATTTTATTATTAGATTATCAGTTTTTTTTGCTACTTTTGTTAAATAATAAACTATAAAAATTGTAAAAATTATAGAAATTCACATAAAATATAGGGAAATATCAGAATTGATTTCAAATTTTCAAGAAAAAAATTTTTTTATAGCTAAAAAAGCTACAAGTGAACCAGATATAAGAATTATTATTCATTCAATTATTGCAGCAAATCATTCTATTTTTGAATATCAATAATTATAAATTTCATCTTCTTTTTTTGCTGATTTTTTCAAAGCAAGTCAATTTACTATAGAAACAAAAAAATCAAGCATAGAATCAATTGCACTTGATATAACAACTAAACTTCCAGATAAAATTCAAGCAATAAGTTTTATTATAGCTAATATAAAAGCTATACTACTAGCTAAGTAAATAGCTTTTTTAGGTGAAGAAAAATCCATTTATTTTTAATAATTATATTTTAATTTATGTATTTTATTATATTTGTTTTTATAAATAATCAAAATCTTTACTTTTTTTGTAATATAAATTTAATATATATTAAATTTATATTACAAAAAAATTTGCAAATATAAAATAATTATATTACTATTTTAATGTAATATTATTTTTTAATTATTATTTTTATGACTTTACAACAAACAAACCAATGACATGATATTTTAGGTGCTTATTTAATAGCAGATGAAATAGAAGAAATGATGAAAAAAGAAGAAGCTAGAGAAAAAAGAGAAAATTTAAGATCTGAAACAGCTAAAAAAACTGCTGAAGTAATTTCAGCTTAAAATAAAAAAACTTGTGAAAATTCACAAGTTTTTTTGTTATTCAAATCTTAGTGCATCAATTGGTCTTAATTTTGCAGCTTTATAGGCAGGTAATAATCAAAATATTACTCATATTCAAAGAGAAAATAAAAAACTTATAAGTATAGAATTAGTGCTTATTATAGCACTGATAGAAAATTTTGTTAATATATAAACAACAAAGTAACTAAATCATATTCATAATGCTCATCAAAGTACACTTAAACTTGAAGCTTCAGTTAAAAATTGAAGTAATATGTCTATTTTTCAGGCTCATATAGCTTTTCTAATACCAATTTCTCTGGTTCTTTCAGTTACTGAAACAAGCATTATATTCATTACTCATATTCATCAAACTAATAATGATATTCAAGCAATTCAAGCAAGTAACATAGTAAGTGTACTTGTTATAGAACTCATGTTTGTTAGCATTTCAGATTGATTTCTAAGTCTATAAGGAAGATTACTTGAATCGGTTACTTTTAAATCTTTTTGAAGTAAAGTATCAATTTCTGTTTGTTTTTCTGAAACTTTTTTAGAATCAGTTACTGCTATCATTATTTGAGAATAATATTTTTGACCAGTTATTCTTATTGAAGCTGTAGAAATTGGGATGAAAATATAAGAACTATAAGTAGAACTAGTTCATATTACTCAATTAATTAGAAAAACATTATTTCCCATTTTTATTTTTTTTCATACAGGATTTTCTGATGCAAATAATTCAGTAGCAACATCTTGACCTATAACTGCAACTTTATCTAAATCATCTTGATTTTTTTGAGTTAGATTTGATCCATATTCAATTGAAATATTTTTAGCTTTAAAAAAATCATTTGAAATTCACATAACGGAAGCACTCATATTATTTCGACCATAAACTAATTGTCAGTTAGTTGATATTATTGGTAAAACAGAATCAAGTCAAGTAATATTTTCTTTTATAGATTTTACTATTTTAGCTGTTAATATATCTTTTGAAGTTGCTTTTGTATTTATTCAACCAAATCATCATCAAGCAGAAATAGTTAAAATATTTGTTCATAATTCTTGCATTTTCGTTACTATTGATCGTTGACTTCAATTTCAAATAGCTGTTAAAATAATAACAGATGATACTCAAATAATTATTCCTAACATACTTAGAGAAGACCTAAGTTTATTAGCTCTGATTGATTCAAAAGAATTTGTAATGTTTTCTAGTATTGAAATCATAAAATAAGAATAATAATTTAAAATTTAAGAAAAAATTTATTAACTGATTTAATTATTTACTATAAATCAATCTTTTATTAAAATATGTTTTTTAGCATATTCATCTATTTCTTTTTCATGAGTGATTAAAACTATAGTTTTTCATTCCTTTTCATTAAGTTCTACTAGTAATTCCATAATTTCTTTTCATGTTTTACTATCTAGAGCTCAAGTAGGCTCATCCGCTAAAATCATTCAAGGATTTATCGCCAAAGCTCTAGCAATAGAAACTCTTTGTTGTTGTCATCATGAAAGCTCATTAGGTTTATTAAAAATTTTACTTTCAAGTCATACTTTCTTTAAAGCTTCTATTGCTCTTTTTTCTCTTTCTTTTTTAGAATATCATCCATAGGCTAAAGGAAGCATAACTTGTTTTATAACAGACATTCTAGGTATTAAATTATAAGATTGAAAAATAAATCATATATGTTTTCCTCTAATTTTTGATAATTCATCTTCTGATTTTCAATCTATTTGTATATTATCAAATGTATAAGTTCAATTAGTTGCTGTATCAAGCATTCAAATTATATTCATTAAAGTAGATTTTCAACTTCAAGAAGGTCACATTATAGAAACAAAATCTCATTTTAATATTTCTAAATCTATTCATTTTAATATATGAACTATATTTTCGCCCATTTTATAATCTTTTGTGATTTGACTAAGCTTTATCATAAATTGTATTTATTAATTTATATATTAAAACCCTCCTGGAGGACCTTGCATAGAACTAGAAGAACTACTGCTTTTAGAAGAAGAACTTTTAGATCATCATAAATTAAGTAAAGAAGTTGAAGTCGTTGTTGTAGAAGTTGTCGTTGCTGTATAATCAGTTATAGAAATTTTATCTCATAATGATAATCAAGAGATGATTTCTGTTTTTCCTGAAACTGCTAATCAAGTGACAACTTCTGTTTTTACTATTTTTCAATTTTTTTCTATATTTACATAAGATTTATTATTTTCAGTAGTTATTGCTGAAGTTGAAACAAGCAATACATTTGTTTTTTCTGCAACAATTAATTCTACATCTCAAGTCATTCATGAAAGCACAGTTTCTTTGAAATTTTTATCGTCTAAAATTAATGTAACTTTATATGAAGTAACTCAACTTGTAGTAACTGGTGCTGTATCTATAGCAGTTATAACTGCTGACACATTTTCTGTAGAATAAGCATCAAAAGTAACTGTAGCTTTTGTTCATACTTTTACTTTTGCAATATCTACTTGATCTAAATTTACAGTAACTTGTAATAAATCAGGATTTTCTATATAAACATATTTATCAGAATCAGTTGTAAGATTATCTCAATTCATATAATCTATTTTTCTAACAACTCAATCAAATGGTGCAATAAGTTTATAATCATCAAGTTTTTCTTTCGCTGTTCGTAAATTTATT
>JAQVPN010000022.1 GCA_028702055.1 Candidatus Altimarinota bacterium
AACAAAGTTATAGTTATAAAATCCCGAAAGAACAGAAAAAAGCAATAATTTCACTTGTTTTATTTTCACTTTCACTTATGACACTATTTATTGATACAAATAGTGTTATTTGAGGTAATTTATATTTTTTCTTAAATTCAGTTTTCGGTACTTATTATAAAATTATTTTTTCTCCTATTTTATTTTTACTTTCTATATTTTTGTTTAAAAGAAAAGATTTAAATTTTAATTCTGTTAGATTTATCTGACTTATTTTTTATTTTTTCTCTTTAACTAGTATATTTTGAAGTATTTTTTCTCCTTATGATGCTATATTAAATTTTTATTGAGAATTGTTTATATATTTCTGAAATTCTACAAGTATAATATTTTCTTTTATAATATTTTTCTTGTCTATTTTAATAATTTTTAAACTATCTTTTGCTGAAGTTTTAGAATCATTTATTACTTGAGTAGAAAAAGTAAAAGAATTAAAAAAAGAAGAATTTCAGGAAAAGACAAAATCTAAACTTATAAAAAAAGAGACAAATAAAAAAGAAGATGAATTTGATAAAAAAAGAGATGAATTACAATCTATGATTGATGATTTAAAAAAACAAAAAAAAGAAGAAAAAAATGAAAAACAAATGACTATAGAAGAAGCTCCAAAAAAAATTCAAATAATAAAAAAAGAAAATCCATCTATTTTAGGAAATATTTTTTGAAAAAAAGAAGAAACTAAAATAAAAGTACAAAGAGAAAAACCAACTAAAGAAAGTATGGATTTTTCTTCTTGGGAATTTCCATGACTTGAATTACTTAAAACTAGAAAAGAATTAGTAAAAACTGATGAAAATGATATAAAACAAAAAATGCTTGAAATTCAACAAAAATTACTTCAATTTAAGATTGATGTAAGTATGGAAGATTACAGAATTTGACCAACAGTTGTTCAATATAGATTGAAACCAAAAGAATGAATAAAATTAAATAAAATAGAAAATTTAAAAAAAGATTTAACTCTTGCTCTAAAAGCAAAAAGTATCAGAATACAAGCTCCAATTCCTGGAGAATGAGTTGTTTGAGTAGAAGTTCCAAATGAAAATAGACAAGTTGTTTCATTAAAAGAAATAATAGCAAGTAATGAATTTAATGATTCCAAATTAGAATTACCAATTGCTATGTGAAAAGATGTTTCTTGAAATATTATAGTATGAGATTTAGCTCGTATGCCACATTTACTTGTTGCTGGACAAACTGCTTCAGGGAAATCAGTGTGAATGAATTGATTTTTAATCTCACTTTTATATAAATTTTCACCAAGTGATTTAAAACTTATAATGATTGATCCAAAAATGGTTGAATTATCTATTTATAATTGAATTCCACACTTACTTTGTCCAGTTATAACTAATCCAGATAAAGCCACAAATTCACTTAAATGGACAGTTGCAGAAATGCTTAGAAGATATGATTTAGCTAAACAAGTAAATGCTAGAAATTTCAAAGAATTTAATGCAAAAGCTAAATGAAAAGAGAAATTTCCATATATAATAGTTGTAATAGATGAGCTTGCTGATTTGATGATGAGTTGAAATAAAAAAGAAGTTGAATGAAGTATTGCAAGAATTGCTCAAATGGCCAGAGCTGTTTGAATACATTTAATAGTGGCAACTCAAAGACCTTCAGTTGATGTAATTACAGGACTTATAAAAGCAAATATTCCTTCAAGAATTGCTTTTACTGTAGCAAGTCAAATTGATTCAAGAACTATTATAGATAGAGCTTGAGCAGAAGATTTACTTGGTAAATGAGATATGCTTTATTATCCTACTGGACGAGCTTGAGCTTCTAGAGTACAATGAGTTTTGGTTGAAACTGATGAAATAGAGACAATCGTAAATCATATAAAACTCACTATAGATCCAGACATGATAGAAAATATGTATGATTCATCTATTATGAATTGAACTTCTACAGTAGAATGAAGTTTACTTGAATGAATGGAAAATAGTGATGAAGATCCAAAGGTTCTTGAAGAAGCAATAAAAGTTTTAAAAGAAGCATGAAAATGATCAACTTCACTTATACAAAGGAGATTAAAACTTGGTTATGGTAGAGCAGCAAGAATTTTAGATATTCTTGAAGAAATGTGAATAGTTTGACCAGCAAATTGAAGTAAACCAAGAGAAATATTTATAAAAGATTAAAAAATATATATAAAAATGAGTACACGAAATGTTTTACAGACTAGAAAAATAAACTCTATTATTGAAAATAAAGAACCCCCATTAATAGTTGCTTATAATCTTCCAAAAAATGATTTAATTAGTCTTATTAATGAATGTGATTTTATTATTAATTCTTGAAATATAGATAAATACAGAGAAATTATAAAAAGAAAAATAAATCTTTATTTAAAATCTAATCCTGAAATAATAACTCATAAAGATTTGATAGAAAAATTTTGTAAAATTGATAAATGATATGAAATTTTTAAAAAACAAGAAGTAAAAATTCAAACAAAAATTGATGATAGAAAATTAATATTACTTAGAAAAATATATTTAGATTGAATGGATAATTTTCACAAATTAAAATTTCCAACTAATATTTCTTGAAAAAAAGAGTCTGAAATTACAATTGCACAAATTAGGTTATATATAGAAGAATCTTGATATAAATGAGAAATAAAATCATTAGAGCATTTTTTAGAACTTTTTGAAAATTGAGTCTTTGATAAGGTAAAAGAAGAAAAAGTAGAAGTTTTTGAAAAACCTAAAATAAAAGAAGAAATACAAGATTTAACAATGGAAATTGGTATATTATTTAAAAATTTAATTTCATTTTGAGAAAAAACTGATACAAATGATTTGTTAAATGAAGAATTAGAAAAAGAAATGATTAAAAATAGAGAAAATATAAAAAAAAGTTTTAATGAATTAATAGAAAAATTTTCACAATTAAAATTATTTTTACATTGAAATGATCTTCTTTACGAAATTTGAGAAGATGTTAAAGAAAAATATAAATATATAGATGCTTTGATCAAAAATTTATCAACAATGATTAATTGAAATACAGAATTAATTTTAGATATTTATGAAAAAAATATAAAAGAGTTAAAAACTAGAATAGAACCATTTAAATATTTATATAATAGGATTAATAAACCAAAAAATGCTGATGAAAATGATATTATTTAAAAAATAAAATTTTATGGAAAAGCAAAGAAAAAAAAGACCTACACCATTTATAATACATGATGAATATTTTTTTAAAGCAAAAAAAGAATGATATAGAGCAAGAAGTGCTTTTAAATTAATTGAATTACAAGAAAAATTTTCTTTAATAAAAGCATGAATGAAAGTTTGTGATGTAGCTTCAGCTCCTTGAAGTTTTCTTCAAGTTATAAGAAAAAATGTATGAAATGATTGACTTGTTGTTGGTATAGATTTACAAAAAATAGATAATTTTTGACAAGAAAATATTCATACAATACAGCATGATATTTATGAATTTGATACATTAAAACCAAAAGTTGAAGCTATAATTTGAGAATGAAAACTTTTTGATTTAGTTACTTCTGATATAGCACCAAAAACTACAGGAAGAGCTGATATAGATCAATATGAATCTGTAGAATTAAATATTTGAATAGTTAAATTTGCAGATGTTTTCTTAAAAAAATGATGAAATTTAGTTTTAAAAGTATTTATCTGAGAAGATTTTAATGATTTACTCAAAGAAATAAAACTAAGATATAAAAAACTCAGTGTTTATAAGCCTTTTGCTTGTCGTGATAGAAGTCCAGAAGAATATGTAGTTTGTTTTGATAAACTTAATTAATTATAAAATTATGCAAGAAATAATAGATTTTTTCAAAAATACTTTGATTCAAGATTACATACTTTTTTTTGTATCTATTTTTTTAGTTGCAGTATTTTTTGCTCTTTGAATTAATAAATTATATAAAGCTATTTTTTGAGTTTTAATATGATTTTTTCTTTTTCTTATGCTAAATTTATGATTTCATTTTTTAAATACAAATGCTAATTTGTATATGTTGAATTGACTTAGAGAATATTTACAAAATAATAAAAATTTTATACTTGTTTTATCTTTTTTTTCTATTCCAGTTTTTCCTATAATGATGATGTTTAACAAAAGTGTAGATTTTCATTCAAGAAGTAGTAAATATATAAAATATGTAAAAATTTTTATTTGATCTTTTTTTCTTGCTCCACTAATTTTAAATATTTTAGATTCTATTGCTAAAAATAAACTTTTATTTTGAATAGATTATACTCTTGTTGAAAAAATAAATTCCTTTTCTTTTTTTAAGTCATTTTTAGAATATTTTTCAATATCAATTATATATCAAAATATAGATAGATATGGTTATATTTTGCTTATAATTTTACTTATATATATCTTTTATGAACTTATTTTTTCTTGATTATTTTCATTTATTTTTCATATATCAAAGAAAATTTTTATAAATATTGCTGAAAAAATAAAAAAAGATATGAAAAAATGATGATGATCTCATCAGGACGATGAAGAAGAAGATTATGAAGATGAATGACACGATAGCCATCATCATTAAAATTAAAAATTATAAAATATGTTAGAATTAAAAAATAAAATAATTGCTGAATTAAATAAAACAGATTTTCCAAATTTGGAATTTTTATTTTCAGATGAAGTTTTAGATATTTCTTTAGATTTACTAAGGGAACTTTTAAAAAAAGAAAAAGAAAAATTTGAAAAACAACTTTTATTAAAAAATGAAGAATTAAGTTTTGAAAAACTTTTTGATAATCCAGAAGAAGATGATAATTTGGATTATTTTTGGTCTTTGTTAAATCATTTATCTGGAGTAAATGATAGTGAAAAAATAAGAAATATTATTGATACTTTTGAACAAGAATATCAAGAATTTGCTGATTTCGTATGATTTAATAAAGATTATTATGATAAAATAGTTTATATTTCAGAAAATGAAAAATTAGACGAAGAACAGACAAGAATAGTATCTGAAACTATAAAATGATTTAAGCTAAAATGAATAAATTTAGATGAGGAAAAACAAAATAATATAAAAGAAATAAATTTGAAATTGGCTGAAATAACTAATAAATTCAATAAAAATTGTCTTGATAGTCAATCTTGATATGAATTTATTATAGAAGATTTTGAAATTATAAAAGAATTACCAGAAGATACTTTAAAATTAGCAAAAGATTTAGCAAAAGAAAAATGAATTAATTGATGGCTTTTTAATGCTGATCCAACTTTTTATTCAAATTTGATGAGTTATTGTTCAGATAAATGAGTTAGAGAAAAAATATTAAAAGATAGAGTAAGTTTTGCTTCATCTTGAAAATATGACAATAGGTGAATAATCTTAGAAATTCTTAAACTTAAACAAGAAAAAGCTAAAATCCTTTGATATAAAAATTATGCTGAATATAGTTTGGAATCAAAAATGGCATCAAATCCGGAAGAAGTTAAAAAATTGATAGAATGAATTTCTATAAAAGCCAGAGAAAAAGCAAAAAATGAAATAAAAAATATAAAAGATTATTTTAAATTAGATAACTTAGAAGCTTGGGATTTTTGATATTATGAAACAAAATTTATAAAAGAAAAATATCAAATTGATGAAAAAGAAATAAAAAAATATTTTAAATTAGAAAATGTTTTAGATTATTTATTTGATTTTGTATGAAAATTTTATTCGCTTACTTTAAAAGAAATAAAAGTTCCTGTTTACAATACTGATGTAAAAGTTTTTGAAATTTGGAGAAAATGAAAATTTATATCTTATTATATGATAGATTTATTTTATAGAAAAGAAAAAAGAGCTTGAGCTTGGGCAGATAATTTGAGATCTAAAGATTATTCTTGAGAATTTAAAAGAGAACCTTTAATAATAAATTGCTGTAATTTTCAAAAACAAACTGAATCAGATACTCTTTTATCAATTAGAGATGTTGAAACTATTTTTCATGAATTTTGACATGCTTTACATGAAATGCTATCAGAAAGTAAATATTCTGCTTTATCTGGTTTTTCTGTAGAATGGGATTTTGTTGAATTACCTTCTCAAATACATGAAAATTGGGTTTGAGAAAGAGAAAGTTTAAAATTATTATCTAAACATCATTTTACTTGAGAATCTCTATCTGATGAAATTTTAGACAAATTTAAAATTTTAAAAAACTTATCTAGTTGATATTTTACAATAAGGCAAAATGAATTTGCTTTACTTGATATGATGCTTTATACATTAGAAGAAATACCAAAAAATGTATGAGAACTTGATAAAATAACTTTGGATTTTGTTAATAAAATATGATTATTTGAAAGATGAGATTATTATAAATCTTATGCAACTTTTTCTCATATATTTTGAGGTTGATATGCAGCCTGATATTATTCATATATGCGGGCTGAAATACTTGAAGCTCAAGCTTGGGAACATATAAAAGAAAATGGTATTTTTAATCCAGAAATCGGAGAAAAATTTATTTCTACTTTACTCTGACAAGGTTCTAGAAAAGATGCAAAAGAATTATTTAAGGATTTTGTTTGAAAAGAAGTAGATGCCAGTGCTTTTATGAAAAGAAAATGATTACAAGATTAAAATTTATTTTATTTTTCTAAATTTTATAAAATTATGCCAGAATTAATTATTTTGTTTATAACATCTATTTTATTTACTTATGTACTTATAAAAATCTTTTCTTTTATTTTTAAAAAACAGGGGATTTTAGATAAACCAGAAAAATATTGATATAAAAGAAAACCAGTTCCATATAGTATGGGTATTGTTTTTTTCTTAAATTTTTTAATTTTAAGCTTATTTTTTATAGAACATTCTTACAAATATTATTTAATTTTAATTTTGGGATTTATTATAACTATAATAAGTTTTTTTGATGATTTATTTGATATAAGTGCTAAGTTTAGACTTGTAGTGCAAATTTTAATATGAGCATTAATTTGAATAACTTCTATTAAAATAGGTTATATAAGTAATATTTTTGGTTGAATTATAAATCTTGAAACACATCATTTTCAATTATTTTGACATATTATTTATACTATTCCACTTTTTTTTACTATTTTTTGGTATGTTTTAATATTTAATTCATTAAATTGGAGTGATTGAATCCCTTGAATTACATCAGGTTTATCATCAATTTCATTTTTTATAATATTTGTTTTGGCTATTACTCTATTTTTTAGAGATGATTATAGTAGTTGAGTAAAAAATGCTATGTTTGTGGCAGAACTAGCTATTATCTTAGCATCTTCAACTTTGGTTTTTTGGTGTTTTGATGTAAGAGAAAAAATACTTATGTGAGATTCTTGAACTATGTTTTTAGCATTTATGTTAGCAACATTATCTATTATTTCTGGGTGAAAAGTTGCAACAGTTTTAGTTGTTTTTGGTATTTATTTTATAGATGCATTTTATGTTATTATAAAAAGAATTTTAGCTAAAAAAAGTCCATTAAATAAAGATTTCACTCATTTTCATCACAGACTTCTTGATATAGGACTTCCTAAAAAACATATACTTTTTATTATTTATTCATTGTCTTTTTTAGCTTGAATACGAGCTTTATTTATGGATAAAATAGGTAAAATAATTATTTTCTTTGTTCTTGTTGTTATAGTAGTTTTTATAAATGATATAGTAGACATAAAATCAAAAGTAAGAAAAATAAGGAAAAATACACAAGAAAATGTATAATTTTAATATATGAAAAAATATGAAAAATAATAATATAGCTTTTACTCTTGCGGAATTAATTGTCGTAATTTGAATAATTTGAATAATTTGAGTTTTTTCATTTTGATCTTTTGATAAATTTTCTTCAGAGCAATATTTAAAAAATAATATTTCTTCAATAAAATCTGAAATAAAAGATTTTGATTATAATGTTAAAAATTTGAAAATTTATGATTATAAAATGATTTTTCAAACTTGAAGTTTAGCTTTTGTAACATATTCTAACTATTTTAATCAAAATTATAAACGATTACTTGATTTTAATAATTATACATTAAATTGAAGTATGTTTTCTTCTTGATTTTCATCTTCTTGAACAGATATAAATTATATCATAAAAACTATAGATAAAATTTATTGAGCTTCTAATTTTGATGTTTTAGAAAAAAAAGATTTCATATTTCAGGATTCTAGTAAATTTTTTATAGAAAATTCTTATTCTTGAACAAATTTAAATAATATACAATTAAATTATTATATTTATGAAAATAGCTTGAAGGAAACACAAGATGCTTCTAAAATGAAACTTATAAGAATTCAAGATATAGATTGAAATCAATTTTCTCAAATTAGTTTAGAAAATTTTAATAATAAAAAATATATAAAAGATTTATCTGGAAATATTTTAAATAAAGTATTTTTGATATTTGAACTTTGATGAAAAGAAGTTAGTTTAGAACTTAATTAAAATCATATTATGAAAAAAATATCTATAGCCTATTTTTGAACTTGAGAATTTTCAGCATCTATACTATCTGATATATTAAAAGATGATTTTTTTGATGTAAAATTAGTTGTTTCCCAAGCTGATAAAAAAGTATGAAGAGAACAAATTTTGACACAAACTCCAGTAAAAAAAATTGCTTTAGAAAATAATTTAGAAGTTTTACAACCAGAAAAATTAAAAGAAAATACAGAATTTTTTGATAAATTAAAATCTCTTTATTTAGATTTTATAATAGTTGTTGCTTATGGAAAAATTATTCCAAAAGAAATTTTAGATATTCCAGCAAATTTTGTAGTAAATATTCATGGTTCTATTTTACCGCTTTATAGATGAGCTTCTCCTATTCAAGAATCAATAAAGTCATGAGATACAAAAACTTGATTAACTATTATGAAAATGTCAGAATGAATGGATGAATGAGATATTTTAAGTATAAAAGAAGTAGAAATAAATATTTTAGATAAAACAAAAGATATTTTTGATAAATTTTCTAAAATTTGAACTAATTTATTATCAGAAACTCTACAAAAATATTTAAACTGAGAAATAAAATCAATTAAGCAAGATAATTCAAAAGCAACTTATTGTGGTAAAATATCTAAAGAAGATTGAAAAATAGATTTTTCAAATATGAAAGCAAAAGAAATCTATGATTTATGGAGAGCTTATAGTATTTGGCCAGGAGTTTATACTTATTTTAACTGAAAAAAACTTGAAATTACAGATTGTTTTTTTGATGAACAAGAAATAAGTTTAGATGATGATTTTTCTATTTGAGATGTAGTAGAATTAGAAGATCATTCTATAAAATCAGTTTGAATTATATGTTTTTCATGAATTTTACTTATAAATAAGCTAAAATTAGAGTGAAAAAAAGAAACTGATATATTTAGTTTTATAAATTGAAACAAAGATTTTTTGGATTATAGTTTTGATTAAACAATGTATTTTTGCTTTTGTCAAAGTGTTTATATTGTCTTTTTTCTAAATTTATATTACAATTAATAAAATATTTTTAAATTTTATTTTATGCTAAAAAATAAATACATATACATTTTAATATGATTTTTTCTAGAAAAAACACAAGTTTTAGCTTCTCTAATAGATGATACAAAAACTTATAATACTCGAAGTGTTGCAAAAAATACAACAACGACACAATCTTCATCTTCATCTTTCCTAGATTTTCTTACAAATCTTTTATATGATTTAATCTGACTTATTATAATAATCTTTATATGATTTATAATATTAAAAATTATCAGATTATTTTTTGAGGTTTATACTTCAAAAAATTTAGTTTATGTAAAAGTTACTCTTCCAAAAGCTGATAGTAAATTAGATAAAGAAAAAGAAACAAAAAAAGATTTCAAAGAAAAAACATCTATGATGACGATGTTTTATAAAGCAATTCATAAAATTTCAGATACTTGACTTAGAGATACATTTTTAGATAAAGTTTTTGATCATTCAAAAATTTCATTTGAACTTATTTATGAAAATTGAGAAGTTTGATTTTATATAGTTACTTATGCTAATTATATAGATATTATTACACAACATATTACTTCTATTTACACTGATGCTGAAGTAAAAATAATTGATAGAGCAAAAGAATATGTAGATTTAAAACCAACTTGATACACAGCTCGTGCGGCATCTTTATGAAAACAAAATGATGATGTTTATCCTATAAGGACTTATAAATATTTAGAAGATGATGCTCTAAATAACTTTACAAATGTTTTTTGATCTCTTGGAAAAGAAGATAAAGCTATTATGCAAATTGTAGTTAAACCTGTTTCATCAAATCGGAATAAA
>JAQVPN010000163.1 GCA_028702055.1 Candidatus Altimarinota bacterium
CTATTGTAGAAATTGTAGCCAAAGCTACTAAAATTGTTTTTTTCATATATACCGATAATTATTATAAATTAAAAAATATTTATTTGCATAAAATAAGAGCTCTTTATTTTACAAAATAAATTGTATTATTTCTTATGTTAGAAATATGTAAATAAAAATAAATTTATTTTACTATTATTTTATATTTCTAAAAAATTAAATTTTTGTAAAATTTTAAATCTTTTAAACTATTTGTTTTATTAATTTCTAAATAGAGATTTTTTTATTTTACTAAAATTAGTCTATTCTTATAAAGTTAATTTTTTGTAAGAAATAATATTTTTAATATAAACATAAATTTGAATACTTTTGCTTTATAATTAAAATGAAATAAATTTTTAGCATTTGAAAAATTATAAAAAATGGAAAAAGAAAAATTAATTATATGAAATTTAGAAGTATCTTATAGAACTTTTAAGAAAGAATGAAATAATAAAAAAATGCTTATTATTCACTGATGGTGATGAAGTTCTGATTCTTGGATAAAAGTATGAGAAAATTTATCAAAAAATTGAATAGATGTAATAATTCCTGATTATCCTGGATTTTGAGACACAAAAATAGATAAGATTTATAATATAGAAGATTATGCACTATTTATAGAAAGTTTTGCAAAAGAATTAAATTTAGAAAATTTTATACTTATGTGACATTCAAATTGATGAAGAATAAGCATAGAACTAGAAAATAGATGAATTTTAAAAATAAAAAAACTTATTTTAAATAATTCCGCTGGTATAAAACGGCCTTTATCAAAAAAACAAAGAATATTTTGATTAATTGCAAAATGTTTCAAAATATTTAAAAAAATACCTTGAGTAAATTATTTAAGAAATTTTTTTTATAGAGCAATTTGATGACATGATTATTTAGCTTTAAATAATGAATTAATAAAAGCTACTTTCCTAAATATGATTTGAAGTGATTCAAAAGAAGAAATTGAAAAAATTAAAACTGAAACTTTACTTATTTGGTGAGAAAATGATACTTACACTCCTCTTAAAGATGGGAAAATTATGAATAATTTAATTAAAAAAAGTAAACTTATAATTTTAGATTGAGAAAAACACGGTATTCATCTTCAAAATCCAGATAGATTAGCTAAAACAATTTTAGAAAATTTATAAATTAAAAAATAATTTTATGATTTACGAAAACATTAAAAAAATTATTCAAGATATGAAAATATCTTTTGATGAAATAGAACACGAAGAATCAAAAAGTTGTGATGATTCTAAAATTTTTAGAAATAAAGCTGGTCTTGAATGAGCTTGAAGTAAAAATATAGTTTTCCATTGCAGGTGAAATTTTTATCTTGTTACAACTATTTGAGATAAAGATATAAAAGCTAGGAATTTTAAACATGAGTTTGGGAGCAAAGATATCAGATTTGCAAGTGCAGATGAGATTTCTCAAAATCTATGAAATGATGCTAAAATATGAAGTATTCCTCCATTTTGATTTGAAAATATTTCTATTCCGATTTTTGTAGATACTGATATTTTTGAACACGAATATTTTATGTTTACTCCTGCTATTCCCACAAAAACTATTAGAGTGAAAACGACAGATTTGATGAAAATTTATAAAAACACCCAAAATAATGTTAAATTATTTAAAGTAAGTGAAGAAGAGTTTAGTGTAAAAGAAATTTAGTTTATAAATATTTAATTATGTCTACATATAATTATTATCAAGAATTAATAAAACCAGATTTTGCTCCTCCAGCAGAAGTATTTTGACCAGTTTGGAGTTTTTTGTATATTCTTATTGCGATATCATTTTTTTTAGTTTTTAAAATGTATTTTAAAAAAGAAATTCCATGAAAAATAGCATTTTTATTTTTAATAAATCTGATTTCTAATTTTATTTATACTCCTATACAATTTGGATTAAAAAATAATTTACTTGCTAGTATTGATATACTTGTTATACTATCAAGCCTTTTTATGGCTACAATATATATTTATCAATATAAAAAATATATTTCCTATATGCAAATTCCCTATATAATTTGGGTGAGTTTTGCAACTATTTTACAAATTACTATTACTTATTTAAACTATTAAAATGACATTATTAGAACCAAACTACTCTGAACTTATTACAAAAAATTTATGATTCAAAGCTTTTCAAGTTGAAGCTGTTTTATCAATGATAGCAGAAGGTGCAACTGTTCCTTTTATTGCCAGATATAGAAAAGAAAGAACTGGAAATTTAGATGAAGTAATGATAAGAGAAATTATAGACTTACAAAAAAGAGAAGAAAATCTATATAAAGCTAAAATGACAGCAATAAATGGAATTGAAGAACAAGGAAAAATGACTCCTGAATTGTATGAAAATATAGTAAATGCGAAAACACTAAAAGAAGTTGAAGATATTTATACTCCTTATAGATTGAAGAAAAAAACGAAAGCAATGCTTGCAATAGAAAAAGGATTTCAGGTTGTTGCTGATATGATTAAAGAAAATAAAACTTATCTTATTCCAGCAGATTTACTTAGTCAATATCCAGAAT
>JAQVPN010000164.1 GCA_028702055.1 Candidatus Altimarinota bacterium
ATTATCAATTTCAGTAAAATCATGAAAATTATTATTAAAAATATTTTTTAATATATCATAATCTTTATTTACTCAGAGAAGGTATAATAAAAAATTTATTTCTTCAAATGACTTTATAGAAGAATCATCAAGAATTTTAGAAACATTTTCTTTTATATAAAAAAATAAATAATTTTTAAACTCTTCATCAAGTAAAACTAATTTATAAATTTCATTAGATAAAAAAATATTTTTATCATTATTAAAAAATAAATTTTGTGTATAATCTATAAATTCTACATAAAAAGTTTTTATACTAGAAAATTTTTCATTTAAATAATTATTAATTTTTTCTTTTTTATTTTCACAAAGAAAATTTTGCATATAGAAAATAAAAAATATTTCTTTATCAAATTTCATTATATTTTCAACACATCATTTATAAAAAGAACATGTTGCGTCTGAACAATTCTTTACTAAAGGAGTATCCTGATTTGCTTCTATTGATAAAGGTTTTTCTGTCATTTTATTAATTTGTTTTTTAAATTTAAGAGATTATTTTTATATATTTTTTAAAAAATTGCAAAATTTATACTTTTTTTCTTACTATTGCAAACTCTCATGGATTTTTCTCACAATTTACCCATACATCAAAACTTCCAGGATGAGCTATTTGTTCATCTACTAAATTTTCATCTTTTATAGTTACTTTTGAAATATCAGATCAATCTGCACGATTTATATTTGTAATTCTTTTTATAGTTTTCACATTTTCTTCAAAGAAGTTTATAGGACTTAAAAATTCTATTTTATCTCAAATTTCAAATTTATTTTTTACTTCTATTTTACACAATTTTTCTGCCTCATTGTAAGATAAAACTTTTCATATAAAAAGTTTTTCTTGAAATCATCAGTTTCTTTCATAAAATTGAGCATTTGCTCATGGATTTCATGCTAAAAACCCTGGAATATATCATCTATTTGCTATAGAAAATAATTCATCAGACAATTTTTTAGTATCATAAGCTTTTCAGGCTTCAACTGCATCTAAAGCTTCTCTATAAGCTTTTCAAACTGAAGCTATATAATTTACAGTTTTATTTCTTCATTCTACTTTAAAACTTATTACTCAAGCATCTCGTAAATCCTTTATATAATCTATAGCCATTAAATCTCTAGAATTCATCAAATATGTTCCATGTTCATCTTCATCAATTGGCATAAATTCTCAAGGTCTTTCAGCTTCTTCTAAATAAAAACTTCATTCTAAAGGTTTATAATCATCTGGTCTTCCCGTAGCATTTTCTAATTCTCATGAGTCCAATTCTTCTTTAAATACTTTATATTCCCATCTACAAGAATGACTACAAGTTCATTGATTTGGGTCTCTTCAAGATAAATAATTTGAAATCAAACATCTACCTGAATATGCCATACAAATAGCTCAGTGAACAAAAGATTCTAATTCTATATCAGGAACAGCTTCATGAATTTCTTTTATTTCTCTAATTGAGATTTCTCTAGATAAAATAATTCTTGAAACACCCATTTCTTTCCAAAATGCAACTTGTGCCCAATTTGTATTATTTGCTTGAACTGAAAGATGTATAACAGCTTCTCTATAATTTTTTCTAATTATATTTATAAGTCAAGGATCTGACATTATAAAAGCATCTGGTCAATAAGATAACATTTTTTCAAATTGTGCTAAAAATGGTTTTATTTTACTGTTATGTGCATATATATTTGCAGTAAAATATATTTTTTTTCAAAGAGAATGAGCATAATCTACAGCTTCTTTTAAAGTTTCCATATTAAATGCATTTGTTCTAGCACGAAGCGAAAACATAGGAACTCAAACATAAACAGCATCAGCTCAATATGCAAATGCAAATTTTAATTTTTCCATATCTCAAGCAGGCATAAGTAATTCTAATTTATTTTTCATTTTTTTATTTTTTAACTAATTAATAATTAATTTTTAATATAGCCAAAAAACAAAAAAAAACAAATAAAAAAACAAGTCCTATTAATTGTAGGACTTGTTTTTTTATTTGGAATCAGTTTTAGAAATTTTCTTTTTTTTCTCAGTATCTTCACTAGTTTTTACAGGCTTTTTTTTCAAAGTATTTTTTTCTTGTTTTTTTTCTGTAACAACTTCTTCCCAACTTGGAATAGCATCTTTAGGTTCTTCTATTCATTCTATAAAATCTTGATCTTCTTCATTTTTTTCAAAAGGATTTTCATTATTTTCACCCATAGAGCTAGATAACCAATCTGGAATTTTAGTATTTTCTTTTATTTCTTCTCTTTTCTCTTCTTCTTTTGAATTATCCTTTAAACTATCTTTTAACCAATCAGGAATAGATTCTTCGGCTTTTTCTTTTTTAGCTTCTTTTTCTTTTTTATCTTCCGCAACTTCTTCAGTAAAACTTCAAGACAACCAATCAGGAATTTTTTCTTCTTTTTTAGATTCCTTAACAATTTCTGGTTTATTTTCTATTAGTTCTTCTTGCTTTGGAATTTCTTCTTTTATCTCTGGAATTTCTTCAGAATTATTTTCAAAAATTTCATCA
>JAQVPN010000165.1 GCA_028702055.1 Candidatus Altimarinota bacterium
TACCAAGGTAAATGCTGATTTTTTCATAAGATGAAAGTAAAAATATAAATTTACAAAATAATATATTGTTTTTTGTGATTTTGGCAAACAAAAAAGGATAATCTATGCCTTTTAGTTCGCCAAAACTTGATAATACTCTTAATCACAAACAATGAAAAAGGAAAATCTAATGCATAGATTACCCTTTAAAATTCACAGAGTGTGATTATTAAAAGTATTATTATTATCAAATTTTGGCAAGTTTCAGTTTATGAAAATTATTTATTTTTGCAAATTTTGTTATAAAATAAAAAGAAAATACTAAATACTATTTTAAAAAAATATTTGACTAGGTAAGATAAAGACATATAATTATCCTACTAGTTTTATAAAATCCCCTACAATTATGACAACTGAATTAAAAGAAAAAAGTATAAAATCATCTTTTACTATAAAAGAAAATCTTTTTAATAGATTAGCTTCTAATCCAAATAAATCAAAAATAGTAAATGAAGCTTTGGCTATTTATTTTGAAAAAAATGATTACATAAATAAAGCTGAAGAAGAATTTTGGAATGAAAAAATTAGACTTTGACTTTTTGATGTAGAAAATTGAGATACTACCGTTATAAATCCAAATTGAGAAAAACTTACTAAAGAATTATTAAATAAAACTCTATGGGCATAAAAAGCATTAAATATTTTGAATTTACTAAAACTTTCAAAAAAGAAGTCAAAAATTATGTAGAAAATTCTCCTTCATTAAAAGATAAGATTAATGTATGTATTTTAGACTTCCAAGAAAATTTATTTTTATCAGAATATTATAGAAAACCTTTAAAAAATTGAACTTATAAAAATTTTGATATTCATGAACTCCAAGTTGGATGAGATTTTAGAATAATAATTCAAATCAAAATTTCTGTAAATAAAGATTGAACTTATACTTGTTATTTTATAAATTTCTGAAGTCATTCTAGTTTAAATCTAGTTTGAAATAAAAAATTAAAAATTAATCCTATTAGATAAAATTTATGTTTAAAATTTTGAGATCCTGTTACTAAAAAAACTAAAAAATTTTAAAAACACTAAATCGAACTCGAAAAACAAGAAAGAGAAGCCATTTCTGACTTCTCAATCGATTAAATTTAAAGATGGCAGCCCTGATGTGTTTAGAAGCGAACTTCATGATAAAGAACTTATCTTAGATTGCTTTATTAAAGGAACAAGTTATTCAAATTATTTAGAATTAAAAGAGTTATTTGAAATGAAAAATTTTTAAATATCTTTACTTTAATCTTTCAATAAAAAAATTTAGTTGTAAATTCATTTAATAGTAGATAAAAAGCATATATTATATATTAAATATCTAACTCTAATTATAAAAATATTTATATATAATATATTGTTGTACTTATTATAAAAAACTTTTAAATATCTTTATTATTATAATATAATAAAAATATTTATTTGTAGATATATTTTATATGAGAAAAAAGAATATATTATATATTAAATATATCTTATTTGCTTTCTTTATTTAAGCATTCTATAAAGAATGTATATCATTATTATTATAATTAACTTAATAATCATATATGTTTTGAAATAAAGAAAATAAGAAAAGAGAATATAGAGGAGAGGCTTTATTAAAAGAATGAAATAAATTAAATTGGTATAAATATTTTATAGATAAAGAAAGAATTGTAATAGAAAAAAGTGAATCTAATTTATACTATCCATTAAATAATTTATTTATAAGAATAAATTGAAGAATCTATAAAATAAATACTAAATGAGAAGTTATAAAAGAGTTCGATGAATTCTTACTAAAAGAAGCATTACAAATCTAATTTATTACAAGCATCCATAATCTCATCAGCAGTTATTCATAAGTATCTCATGGTAATAGATAGAGATGAATGATTTAACTTATGTTGTATAATTTCTAATGGTATATTATTCATTCTTGCTTGATATCACCAAGTTTTACGAAGAGTATGATTTCAAAAGTTTCATTTTAATCATATATCATCACACAATTTAGATAATATTACCCAACTCATTTTTCTCGAAATAGGAGAATTTCCAAGAGGAAAACTCTTTTTTTGAAAGAAAACAAAATTATTTTTATTTTCAATAATATCAGGATAAGTTTCTCGGTATAATTTAAGAGTTTCTTTAACTTTAGAAGTTATAGTAATTCTATTATTTTTATTTGTTTTTATTTCTTTAATATCAAAAAAATCTTTTATAGTTCGAGAATTCTCGAATAGATCTCAAATTTTTAAAGATAATAAATCTGAAATTCTTAAAGCAGAATTTATTCATAATTCGAAAAGTAATAAATCTCTTATATTATTATTTGATTTTAATATATTTTTTATTTGTGAAATTTTTTTTATTTCTCTTATAGGTTCTACGAAATTCATTATTTTATTAGATTAAATATATATAAACTTAACTTATATCTAATAAGAGCAAAAATGATTTTTATCTTAAATATATAATTTGTTTTTAATATACTATTACTGGATTTTCATAGACTCACTGTTAGTAAGTCTAT
>JAQVPN010000166.1 GCA_028702055.1 Candidatus Altimarinota bacterium
ATGATCTGATAAATTAAAAAAACTCCTAAATTTATAAAAATTTGGAGTTTTTTTAATTTTCTAATTTTCGTAATTGAATAATTTCTGATTTTGTTTTAGCTTTTGCAATTGCTGTTGCGTATAAATATTTATGAGATATTCAATTTTGTTTTTCATTATCTCAATTATATTTTACATAACTTATAAAATTTTTATAAAATTCTGGATTTGTATTAACTTTTTTAATTAAATCAGCTATATCTTCTTTATTTATAGGTAATTTATTTTTTGCTTTAAGTAATTTATTAACTTCATCAATTCAAGTATTTTTTATTTTATTTAAATTTGAAATTATTTCTTCCATATCATCAATATTTGCATTTTCTTTTAGTTTTGCTAGATGTATACATCAAACTATAAAATTACAATATCAGTTATTTTTTGCTTTAGATGTGATTTCTCATATATTTTGGTTATAATCTTTTTTATCTCAATTTTTTATTTTAAATAATGCTATTCTAATATATTTATGATCTATTCAATTTATTGTTTCATCTGGAATTGCTTTTATTAAATTCATATATTTTCAAGCTCATGTTTTTTTGTTTTCAATATCAAGCAATGGAGGTTTTGTAAGTTGCATAATTCATTTTGCTCAAGTTTCAGATGTTATGTTTTTTTTAAATCATGATTCTCTGGTTATTACCTCTGTAAGTCATTTTTCTGATATATTAAAATTATTTCGTAAAATTGGAATATTTTTTTTGATAAAATTTTGAAAATGAATATCTTTTACTTCATTTTTTAAATTATTTAAAGCTAACTTTCTTCATTCTGAAGATATATTTTTTATATTTTCTACTTTTTTTTCTAATTCTTTTCATTCAGGACTTTTTGGCTTTTCCTGGATTTTTTTATTTTCCTTATCAGGATTTTTTTTATCTTTGATTTTTTCTGACATAAGCTATATTTTTTAATTTTTATTTTGTATATTTTATCATATTAAACAAAATAAATCAAAAATTTGCTTTTTTTAGCTTTTTAAATAAATTTAAGCCCATATTATTTTAGTAAAAATATTTTTCTAAAAAATTTTAATTTATAATTATTTTATTTTATGTTTATAAATGTTGTAAAAAACAGATATGTTTATTTTACTATATCAGCTATACTTTTTTTATTTTCTTTTTTAGCTTTAATTTTTTTACCTCTAAATTTATGAGTTGATATGACTTGATGAACTCAAAGTGAATTTAGTTATGAAGGTAATTTAAATATAGATTCTGTTAGAACTGATGCTGAAAAAATGGCAGAAGAATTTTTATATGAATGAAAAAAAGTTATAAATAATACAGAAGTTTATAAAGTTTCTGGAGAATCTAAATTTGTTGTTGTAGCTTGATTTGATTCAAAATTTGATGATAAAACTTTAGAAACTTTAAAAGTTACTTTTAAAGAAAAATTAGCAACTATTTTAGAAACTCACAATAAAAATCTAGTTTTAGATAATTATACAAACATAGGTAAAAGTTTTGGTGATTATATTAAATCTACAGCTATAAAAACTATTATTATCGCTATTATTGCTATATCAATTTATTTAGCTTATACATTTTCTTGAAGTGTAGCTTGAATTAGTCCATTTTATTTTGCTCTTATAACTACAATAACTCTTCTTCATGATGTTATTATTCCTACTTGATTATATGTTTTTACATCTTTTTTATTTCCAGAATTTAAAATAGATACATTTTTTATAACTGCATTATTAACAGTTTTGGGTTATTCTATATCTGATACAATAGTTATACTTGATAGAATTAGATATAATTTAAAATTATTCTGAGGAAAAACAAAAAAACTAGATGTAATAGTAAATGAATCTGTAAATGATACTATGAGTAGAAGTTTGTATACATCTTTAACTTTATTTTTAGTTTTAGTTGCTATATTTTTCTTCTGACCATTATCTTTAAAATGATTTATTTTAGCTATGATTTTTTGAGTATTAGTTGGTACATATTCTTCTATATTTATCTCAGCTACTTCATTATATCAATTGAATAGAAATAAAAAATTAGAAGCTTATAAAGAAGAGAAAGAAAGAAAACCAGAAGATAAAATGGTTGTTTAAAAAATATAATAACTTGATTTTAAAAAAATAATGAATAAATTTTATTCATTATTTTTTTATTTATTTGAAAATGTTGAATCATATATCAATAATAATGGATTGAAATAGAAGATGGGCAAAAGAAAGATTTATGCCTGCTTTTTTTTGACATAAAGCTTGAGCTGAAAATATAAAAAAAGTTTTAAAATCAGCAAAAAAAATATGAATAAAATATGTTACTTTATGGTGACTTAGCACAGATAATATAAAAAATAGAAGTAAAGAAGAGTTAGAATATTTATATTCATTGCTTGATAAATTACCAGAATTTTTTGATGATATGAAAGAGGATAAATGTAAATTTCAATTTATATGAGATTTATCACTTTTACCTGAACAAACTAGAATTTGACTTGAAAAATTAGTTTTTGAAACT
>JAQVPN010000023.1 GCA_028702055.1 Candidatus Altimarinota bacterium
AACTACAAATAATAATCCTAGATCAACAGTTGGTACCATAACTGAAATTTATGATTATTATAAACTTCTTTTTCTTCATGTTTGAAAAAGAAAATGTGTAAAATGTTGAAATAATGTAAAAAAAGATAGTATGTCTTCTATAATTTCTGAAATTTGAAAATTTCCACTTGATACTAAATTTATTATAAAATCATCAATTTTTAAAAATAAAAAAGCTTCATCTTTTGCTGAAATTAAGAAAAAAGTTCTTGATATGTGATTTATAAGATTTGCTGTTTGATCAGAAATTTTTACAGTAAATGATGAGCTTGATAGTAAAACTTTAGAAAACAAAGATTTATTTATAGTTATTGATAGACTTGTTATAAAAGATTTTTCAGATAGAGACTCTTCTGATACAAAGAGATTAAAAGATTCACTAGAATTAGCTTTCAAAACAGGTAATTCTTTTATAGAAATAGATTTTATAGAAAATTCTAATATTATTTCAAAATCTTATTCTAATACTTTTGTTTGTTCTCATTGTGGACATGTTCCAGAAAAATTAGATATATCAAGTTTCTCTTTCAATTCTCATAATGGAGCCTGTCCTGATTGTCATGGGCTTTGAGAACAAGTTGTTTTTTTAGAAGAAAATATAATTTCTCCTAATTTAACTGTTTTAGAATGAGCTATAAAACCATGGTTTACTTTTAATTATTATACAGAAGTATTAAAGGAAGTTGCAAAAAAACATTGATTTTCTCTTGATGTTCCTTATAAAAATTATACAAAAAAAGAAAGAGATATTATTATGTATTGAACATGAGAAAATACATATAAAATAAGTCATAGTTATGATTGAACTCCAAAAACATATAATGCAAAATATGAATGAGTTATTCCAAATTTAACTCGTAAATTTTTTGATTCTGAATGAGAATCTACATCTAAATTACAAGAATATATAACTTATATGGATTGTCCAGTTTGTAATTGATTTAGACTTAAACAAGAAAGTTTATCTGTTTATATCTGATGATTAAATATATGAGAATTATCTATATTAAATGTAGAGAAATCCCTAGATTTTTTAAAAGAATTAGAATTAAATGATGGTGATACAAAGATTGCATCAAAAGTTCTTAAAAATGCTATAGATAGATTAGAATTTTTATCTTGAGTTTGATTATCTTATATAAATGTGTCTAGAAAAGTGTCTACTTTATCTGGTTGAGAATTACAAAGAATTAGATTAGCAACACAAATATGAACTAAATTAGAATGAATTATTTATGTTCTTGATGAGCCAAGTATTTGACTACATCCAAGAGATAATGATATGCTTATCGAAAATTTAAAAAAACTTAGAGATTTATGAAATACTTTGATAATTGTAGAACATGATGAAGATATTATGAGAAATGCGGACTATATTGTAGACATTTGACCAGGAGCTTGAATTCATTGATGAAGTATAGTTGCAGAAGGTAGTATAGAAGATATAATAAATAATGAAAATTCAGTTACTTGACCATTTCTTTCTAGACATAAAAATTCTCTTCTAAATACTAAAAA
Source organism: Candidatus Altimarinota bacterium (assembly GCA_028702055.1). Lineage (GTDB taxonomy): Bacteria > Patescibacteriota > Gracilibacteria > BD1-5 > UBA6164 > JAQVPN01. Next base: position 1,558 of record JAQVPN010000023.1, read on the forward strand.
TAGAAAAATTAATAAATATTTATCTATTATTTGAGCTAAAGAAAATAACTTAAAAAATATTGATGTTTCTATTCCTCTTCAAAATTTAGTAGTTGTTACTTGAGTTTCAGGATCTTGAAAATCAAGTTTAGTAAATGATATTTTAGCTGATTATTTAGCTAATAAGTTAAATAATGCTTATACTAGACAATATTGAAAATTTAAAAGCATTGAGTGAATGGAAAATTTAGATAAAGTGGTTATTATAGATCAATCACCAATTTGAAGAACTCCAAGATCAAATCCAGCTACTTATACTTGAGTTTTTACTCATATTAGAGATGTTTTTGCTATGACAGAAGAATCAAAAATCAGATGATATGATGCAGGTAGATTTAGTTTTAACACTAAAAAATGAAGATGTGAAGCTTGTGAATGAGATTGAGTAAAAAAGATAGAAATGCATTTTTTAGCTCCAGTTTATGTAACTTGTGAAGCTTGTGAATGAAAAAGATTTAATACTGAAACTCTTCAGGTTACTTATAAATGAAAAACAATTTCAGATGTACTTGATATGACTGTAGAAGAAGCTTTGGATTATTTTTCTGCTCATGCACCAATAGTAAGAATTCTTCAAACATTAAATGATGTAGGATTAAGTTATATAAAACTTGGACAATCTTCAACTACATTATCAGGTTGAGAATCTCAAAGAATCAAACTAGCAACAGAATTATCAAAAAGATCTACATCTAAAACTTTCTATATTCTTGATGAACCAACTACTTGATTACATTTTGCTGATACTGAAAAACTTATTAATATTCTTCATACTCTTGTTGATAAATGAAATTCAGTTTTAGTTATAGAACATAATATGGATGTTATTTTAAATGCAGATTATGTTATAGATATTTGATTAGAATGATGAGATAAATGAGGAAATTTAATTTTTTCTTGAAAATTAGAGGATTTAATAAAAGATAAAAAATCTTATACTGCATGAAGTGTAAGAAAATATTTAGAAAGTTAAATTTTAACTATGTTAGATAAATATATATTAGCTATTTGTTGAAAATCAGGCTCTTGAAAGAGTTCTATTGTTTGAAAATTTTTAGAACAAAATATAGATTTTTTAAAAATACTAAATTATACAACTAGACAGAAAAGATCAAAAGATGATAATGATTATGAATTTATTTCAAAAGACGATTTTTTGAAAAAAAGAAGAAAAAAAGAAATAATAGAAATTAATAAAAAATCAGAAAATCGGTATTGATTATGAAAACCTGAAAATAATAAAAATGTAACGATACTCAGTCCAGAATGAATAAAATTTCTAAAAATTTATTGTGAAAGATTTAATATAAAATTACTATCTATATTTCTTGATACAAAAGATGATATTTTATATGAGAGATTAATAAAAAGATGAGAAAATGCAGATTTTATAAAACAAAGATTATTTAATGAAAAATGATGGGAGACTTCTGGAAAAGAAATTTGTGATAAATCTTTAGATGTATCTGATGATATAGAAATTATATATAAAAATTTTAATTTATTAATTATTGATGTTTTATGAGACAAACAACTTTAGCACTTGTTTTTGATAATGAAAGTAATATCATACTTTGTATGAAAAAAAGATGATTTTGAGTAGGTCTTTATAATTGAGCATGATGAAAAGTCGAGATTTGAGAAACAATTATAGCTTGAGCAAAAAGAGAGTTATTTGAAGAAACTTCTATTGATGTGAGCGAAAATGATTTAAAATATGTATGAGTATTGCATTTTTATTTTGATACAAATACTGATTGGAATCAAGATGTAAATTTATATGTAGTAAAAAATTATGTCTGAGATTTTGTCGAATCAGAAGAAATGAAACCAGAAAAATTTAAAATATCTGATATTCCTTTTGATAAAATGTGGGAAGATGATATAATTTGGCTTCCAAGAGTAATTAATAATGAAGAAGTAGAATATGATTTTATTTTTGATGAAAATTGAAAAATTAGAGATTTTAAAATTATAAAATAATGAAAAAATTAGTATTTTTTGTTTGAATTTCTCATAAGAATAATAAAGATTGAAAATTATTAGAGGCATTTTCTAGTGAAACAAATTCAGGACAACTTATAGAAAAAATAGAAAAATGTCTAGAATTATGTGAAATTTATAAAACTAATTTAGTTGATTTTACTCCTTTAAATGAGATTTGAAAAATTAGATATCCAAATAAAGTTGAGAAAATAACTGGTTTAAAAAAATTAGAAAACAAAATAAATAATCTTAATCCAGATTTAATTATATTATTTTGAAAACAAGTATATGATTTTGTTTTATCTAATACTATTATTGATAAATCTATTTTTATTTCTTCACAACATCCTTCATATATCGCTGTTTACAAAAGAAAAGAAGAAGAAAAATATATAAATGATTTATATGAAAAAATAAAAAAACATCTTTAAATATTTAAAGGTGTTTTTTGATTTCATTTTCTAATTTTATAGATATTTCTGACAAAAATATAAATTTGTTTTTCTATCAAAAAATAATAGAATAAATACAAGTTTTAAAAAATTATACTAAAATAAAATAATATGCAATATTTAGAACAAAACAAAGATTTAAAAAATTTTTCATCATTTAGAACTGAGGCTATTTCTAAATATTTTTTTGAAATAAAATCAATTGATGATTTAGAAAAATTAAAAAAAATTATTAATTTTGCTAGAGAAAATAATATAAAATATGAATTTATTTGAGCTTGAACAAATATACTTTTTGCTTTTGATAAATTTGATTGAATTATCATAAAAAATTCACTAAAAAGCCAAGAATTATTAATAGAAAATAGTGAATTAATATTATTTTCATGAGATATTGTTATACTTAAAACTAGACAATTATTAGATAAAAATTTTACTAAATTTGCACCATTTTTGGGACTTCCTGGAACTTTTGGATGAGCTTTAATTTGAAATGCTTGATGTTTTGGTTTAGAAATAAAAGATATATTTATTTCAGCTTCTTTGCTTGATTTAGAAACTTTAAATATTATTGAAGTAGGCAAAGATTTTATGGATTTTGAGTATAGAAATACTAGTTTAAAAAATAATTCAAAATATTTTGTAATTTCTATGAAATTAGATATAAGCTGACGAAATAATTTAGTAGATATAGAAGAATCTATTAAAAAGAGAAAAGAAACTCAACCATGGGGACTTGCAACTTGTTGAAGTTTTTTTAAGAATCCTGTTTGAGAAAGTGCAGGAAGACTTATAGAAGAAGTATGATTAAAATGAAAAATTTTAAATTGAGCTAAAATTTCAGAAAAACATGCAAATTTTTTTATAAATTTTGAAAATGCTAATTATAAAGATATCTTAGAATTGAGAGATTTAGCAAAGGAAAAAATTAAAAAAGAAGTTAATATAGACTTAGAAGAGGAAGTGAAAATTATATATAATTAAATTTTCTTTCAAAAAAAGCTATAAATCAAATCTTGATTTATAGCTTTTTTCTTGCTAAAGTAATTTAAATATTAAATTTTAGCTTAAAATCAGTCTTTAGCAATACCTAAATATTTGAAATTTTATTTTTTATAGATATTATATTTTCTTAAAATTAAATTTTTCTATAAATGAATCAACAAAAACAAAGAGTTTTTAATAAAATCATTGATAAAATAAAATCAGCTAAAAATATAGCTTTAATTAGTCATAGAAATCCTGATGGTGATACTATATGATCTGCTACAGCATTTTATGAAATTATTATTTCAAATTTTCCTTGAAAAAAAATAAATCTTGTTTGTCGAGATAAAATTCCTAGAAATTTATCTTTTATAAATAATTCAAAATTGTATAAAAGTTATTTTGATCCAGAAGATTATGACTTAATTATTTTTTTTGACTCTTGATCAAAAAGTCAAACATCTTTTGATATAATTTATCCAGAACTTTTTGATTCTAAAACTTATAATACCATTTGAATAGATCATCATAAAACAAATGAAGTTTATTGTAGACAAAATTTGATTATGACAAATTATGCATCAACAACTATGATAATTTATGAATTATTTAAAGATACATCTTATTATATAAATCAAAATGCTGCTACAAGTTTGCTTACTTGAATTTTTACTGACACTGGTTGATTAAAGCATAGTAATACTAATTTTTTAGTTTATAAATATGTTCGAGAATTAATAAAATTATGAGCCGATAGACAATTTATAATAGATAATTTTTTCAAAAATAATTCGCTTGATAGACTTAGACTTTGGTGAAGAATAATAGAAAAATCATTTATAGATAAGGATAATATTTTATTTACTTACATAAATAAAACTGATATAGATGCTTTTTGAGCTGATTATGAAGATATTTCTTGAATTACTGATTTGCTAAATTCGCGAGAATGAATAAAATATTCAGCAATATTGACTCAAAAATGAGAATATGTAAAAGGATCTCTTAGAACTTTAAGAGACGATATAGATTTAACTAGTTTAGCAAAAAAACATTGAGGTTGATGACATAAAAAAGCTTCAGGTTTTACAACAACAGGAAGTATAGAAGAAATTAAAACACTAAATTTTTAAAATAATAATATTTTAACTTTCACTAATTTTTATAAGCAAATTAAAACTGTTTGAAATCCCAATCTTTGGATTGGTTTAGTTTTTTAATCTGTGATAAAAATTAGTGAAAGTGATTAATTATAAACAACTTTTATGGCAGAATTAATGAGATTACAAAAATATTTATCACGAGCTGGAATTTGTTCTAGAAGAAAAGCGGAAGAATATATAGAAAAATGATTTATAAAAATAAATTGAGAAACAGCTACAATTTGACAAAGTGTAAATCCTGATATAGACAAAGTGGAATTACTTGATAATATAGTTGAAGAAGAAAAAAAACTTGTTTATTATAAATTAAATAAACCAAGATGAATAGTAACAACTTGTGTTTCTAAATGAGAAACTTGAATAATGGATATAGTTGATATTCCTACCAGAGTTTTTCCTATTGGTAGACTTGATAAAGAAACAACATGACTTATACTTCTTACAAATGACTGAAGACTCGCAAATTATCTTATGCATCCAAGATATAATCATGAAAAAGAATATATTGTTGAAACATTTGGTCCAATTGATGATAAATGAATAGAAATTATGAGAAACGGTATTTTTATATTAGGTTCTTATACAAAAAAAGCTCGTGTTGAAAGACTTTCTTCAGGTAAATTTAGTATTACAATATCAGAATGAAAAAATAGACAAATAAGAAGAATGGTTGAATATGTTTGATGAACTGTTAAAAAATTAAAAAGAATTAGAATAGAAAATATTGAACTTTGAAATTTAGAAATATGAGAATACAAGGAACTTACAAAAAAAGAAAAAGATGAATTATTTTTGAAACTTTGAATAAAATAATATTTCTTTATATAAGCCATTTTTTAGAGAAAAGATTTTTAATAATTAATTTTATTAAAAATCTTTTCTTTTTTTGTTGACTTTTATATAAATATAATTATATATTATTACTTAAGTATAATAATAATTTTACTAAAAATGGCTACATTAGAAAAAATAAATACTTCTCAAATCAAAGATTCTTTTGCATGAATCCTTAAATCTTTGACTGATAAAGAAGAATTTGTTATAAAAAAAAGAATAGGTTTTTTATGACAAAAAGAAACACTTCAAAGTATCTGAGATTCTTTTTCTCCTCAAATAACAAGAGAAAGAGTTAGACAAATAGAAGATTCAGGGATTAAAAAAATCGGAAGAGTTATAAAATGAACTAATCTTACGACTATTCAATGAACTGCTAATTCTATAATTACTATGCATGGATGAGTTTTAGTTAAAGAAAAACTTATAAATGCTTTGATTAAAGAATTTTGATTAGATTCTTCTTTAAATTCAGGAGTTTTAGAAATTATTATACAATCAGATTTCAATATTCAAAAATCAAAACCTAAACTTTGAGTTAATACTTATTTTCACAATCCTAATATAAATAAAAAACTTATTGATCAAATTCATTCACGAGCTGTTTCTATCTTGAAAAAAAGAAAAGATATAATGGATAGAACAAGCCTTTATGAAATGATTAAAATAGATTTAAAAAAAGAATGAGGAGATTTAAAATTAACATTTATTGATTCTGTTTTAGATCTTTTTGAAGATATAGTTAAATGAGAAGAAACTTTTATTTGACTATCAAAATGGAAAATATTAAATCCAAAAACACTTAAAGATAAAGCTATTTATATAATGAAAAAGGAAAAACTTCCTATGCATTTTGTAGATATTGCAAATAAAATTACAAATCAAACTGGAGAATCTGTAAAAGTTAATACTATTCATAATGAACTTATTAGAAATAATGAATTTGTACTGATTGGTAGATGAATATATGCATTAAAAGAGTGGTGATTTAAACCAGGAACAGTTATAGATGTAATTATAGATATAATGAAGAAAAATGCAGAACCGATGAGCACAGAGGATATAATATGAAAAGTTCAAAAAATAAGAAAAGTTAAGTCTACAACTATATATATGAATTTACAAAATAGAAAATATATAGAAAGGGTTTGAAGAAATTATTATACTTTGAAAAATTAATCAAAAAAAAGAAATTCAAATTTGAATTTCTTTTTTTTGATTTTACAAATTTTATTAAATCTATAAAATAGATTATATAAATAGTATATAATTTTATTTTATGAAAATAGAAACTTGAGAGAAAAATACAATACTTAGAAGTATTAGTGAAAAAATAAAAAAAGATGAAATAAAAAAATATGTAGCAGTTTGAAAAGATATGATAAAATATATAAAAAATCCTGATAATTGAGGAGTTTGACTTGCTCGACCACAAATTTGAATAAATAAAAGACTTATAGTTGTTAGTTTATTAAGAAATCGGGAAGATGAAAATTTTCAAACAATTATGATGATTAATCCAGAAATTCTTGAATTTTGAAATGAAACAAATCTAGAAAATGAATGATGTTTAAGTGTTCCAGGTAAAAAATGACAAGTAGAAAGATGTACAATTATAAAATTATCTTTTTTAGATGAAAAATGAAATGAAAAAATTATTATATTAAAATGAGTATGAGCTCGTATAGTTCAACATGAAATAGATCACTTAAATTGAATTTTATTTACGGATAAAATAGCTTAATTATTTAATTTTAAAAATATGATACATTGGATTTTAATTTGATTTAATTTAATTTTTTTAATGTTTATTTTTTTTCTAGTTGTACTAAGATTAAGATCTTTAAATAGAAGACATATAGAAAATACTTGAATAAATTGATTAAGAAGAGCATATAAAAAAATGTTTTATATATCATTGTTTATTTTTACTTTATTGTTTTTTCTTAGCTCTTTTATTATTTTAACCTTATCTTAATTATGAATATAAAAATAAGATTTGATTATACTATAATCAAAAGACATTGGATTGTTATTTTTGCAAAACTTATAAAAGCTTTTTTCTTTTTATTTATAGCACTTATATTTTATTATTGAGCTATAACTTATTATGATATTTTATGACAAGAATTTGTTTTATATATAATATTACCAATTATTTGGATTATCTTAAATTATTCATTTATAAAAATATTTGAAACTTTTCTGCAATATTATAATGAAGTTTTAATAATTCATTGAGATCAAATTATTATAATTAGATCTTCTCTATTTTTAATGGATGATATAGAAATAATTGATTCTTACAGAGTTATGAAATTTGATTCTTATGCTGATTGATTTTGGGCAAATTTACTTGGTTATTGACATATTGTTCTTGAACAACAAAAAGATAATGTTAGAATTTTTCATTTTGTTCCGCAACCTTATAGAGTTATTTCTATATTAAAAGAACAAAGAGATAAAATTTTAAATGATAGAAGAAAAAAATATATAGTAAACCAATCATCAGATATAGTCGATGAAGTAAAAAATGTAGTAAAAAATATAAGAAATTATTAAACAAAAAACCTTTAGATTTTTAATCTAAAGGCTTTTAAAAAATATGAAAATATATAAAAAACAAGGATTTGCATAAAAAATAAAATAATATAAAATAGACATATTCTTACAATATAAACTTTTAAAAATGTACTCACAAAAAACAAAAGCCTTCACCTTAGTAGAATTAATAATAGTAATAACGATACTAGCAATTCTACGAACAATATGATTTATGAGCTTTCAAACATATACTTGAGATTCAAGAGATACAAAAAGAAAAACAGATTTATGAGTTATAAGAAAAGGACTAGAAATCTATCAAATGAAAAATCAAAAATTACCAGATCCAGATAATTATGCAAATATCTCAAGCTGATGAATATTGTCATTACAATGATATGCAGCTAATCTTGTATTAAAAACATTAAGAATCAGTGATGATGCAAAAGATACTAAAGATAATAAATATTATACATATTCAGTAA
>JAQVPN010000024.1 GCA_028702055.1 Candidatus Altimarinota bacterium
ATTTTTTTCAAATATTTGCTATATAATTTGCAAGTTTTTTGTATCATAAATCATTTGCATTTTCTTCCATAAATGGCCAAGGACCTCATCCGTGAGCCAGAAAATATGTTGGCAATTTTTTCATATCTAGAGTTTAGAATCTATTTGCATTTTAAGTTCATCAAATTTTTTTAAATTTTCTTCATCGCTTACTCTATCAATTCATTCCCAATTTATTACTTCTAAATTAGTAATTCAGATAAAAGCTAAATCTTGTCTTATTAATGGTTCAATCATATCAATAGATTTCCAAGCTTGTCATTCATAATAACCTCATTTAGTTAAAACAATATAAGCTTTTTTTACATTAGTTGCAAGTCAAATTAAAGCTCAATCTTTCATTGTTACAGTTTCATTTATTTTTAAAATCAAGTCAAAATAAGCTTTTAATATTGCAGGAACAGAAAAATTCCATATTGGAGATGATATAATTATTTCATCAGCTGATAAAATTTGTTTTACAAATTTATCTTGTAACTTAGCAATTCTTTTTTCTTCTGTTGTTAAATCTTCAAATTTCGCATATCAATAATTATAGGCAATTAAAGAAGAAGTTAAAAATCATATATTTTCATTATTTAGTTCAAGAGTCTCTTTTTCTCAATCCATTTTAGATAATATATATTCTCAAAGTTTTTTAGATCTAGATCTTTCCCCTCTCGGAGATACTACTATGTGTAATTTTTTCATACGAATAAGTTTAATAATTAAAAACAGGTATATTTTATATACTTAATTTATAAAATCAATTAAATTTGACAAAAAACTTTTTTTCGTATACTTAGTATAGTTTTAGTAACTAATTTTAAATTTATGGAAAAATGTAAATGTAGTGTTTTATGATTTTTTGATTTTTTATCTAAAAAATGGGTTTTATTAATAATTAAATGAATTTGAGAATGAGCTGTTACATTTACAGATATAAAAAAATATTTATGATGAATAAATGCTAAAATTATATCTGAAAGACTTACTGAACTTGAAGAATGAGAATTTATAAGAAGAGAAATAATTAGTACAAAACCTATAAAAATAAGATATACTCTTACTGAAAAATGAATATCTTTATCAAAAGAAATAGAAAATATAGATAAATGGATGCAAAAATGGGGAGAACATATTTCTTAATTTGCTTTTATAAAAACTTGAAAAAAAATCATTTTTTTATATAATTATTCCTCAAAAATATTTTAATAATTACAAAAAAATATGAGTTTTAAAAAAGATAATAATAATGAAGAAGTAATTTTAAATAATGAAGATTTTGAAGAAATTCAAGAAGAATTAAAAGAAATAGAAGAACAAGAAAATTCTATTGAAGAAGAAAATATTTCTGATAATAAACAAATAAATGATTTAAAAGAAGCTCTTGCTCGTAAACAAGCCGATTATGAAAATTTTAAAAAAAGAGTAGAAAGAGATAGAGAAGATATGATTTATTTTATGAAATCAGATATTTTGAAAAAAACTCTTCCTTGGATTGATAATATGGAAAGAATTATTAAAAATACTCCAGAAAATTTACAAAATTGAGCTTTATATGAATGAATAAAAGCTCTTGAAAAACAAGCAAAAAGTGATTTAGAAAAAATGTGAGTTAAAACTTTTGATTCTAAATGAACAGAAATTGATCCAAATAAACATGAAGTTATGACTCAAATTCCTGGTGAAGAATGAATTATAATTGATGAATTTGAAAAATGATATTTACTTTGAGAAAAAGTTTTGAGAGTTGCTAAAGTTATAGTTTGAAGCTGAAATTAAAAAAACTGAATAAAAAAAATGTGAGAAATTTTCTCACATTTTTTTTATTCGCTTTGAGCTTCTTTTTTATAATCTGCTTCTGTGTAAATCAAATCTAATTTTTTTAGTAAATCAGTTCAAGAATCAGGAATTACAAGTTGAGAATTTTTTATTATTAAATCTCTATTATTTATAAGTGTATCAAGAAGTTTTTTATTGTAAGAATTTAGTAGAGAATAGTAAGTTATAAATTTATCTATAAAAACTATATAAGTTTTTGAATATGTATATTCATCTTTTGCTTCTAAATAATTATCTACATCTGTTATAACAGCTTGAGAATCAAATATTTTAAAATCATTTCACATTTTTGTTTTATTTGATTCTACTTTAGTATTACTTTGATTAGCACTAGTTACTAAAATACTTCTTTGATTTTTTAATGTTTGTATATATCATACAGAATTTGTATATCTAAATTCTAATTGACTTATATAAGAATCAAGAGTTTTTTCTCTATCATTTGACTGATTTAACATTGTTTTGAAATCAGTTTTTAATATGTTTAAATATTCATTTAAAAGTAACATATTTTGAGAAATTATTTTATCTCTTGCTACTTGTTTATTTGCTAATATATAAGAAATATCCATAACATCTTGATATGCTTTAGCTGGTGTTTCTGTTACTTGTTTTAATCAAGTTCATATATTTGTACTTATTGCTACTCAAACTGAAGCAACAATTTTATTAGATCAAACTGATACAAAATTTTTGTCATTTTGATTTGTTATATCAACTTTTTTTGTTGTATTATTAAACAAATTATTAAAGTCAGCATTTCACACAAAATAATATCATAAATTTATTATTATAAGTATGAAAAAAGTTAGCCCAGTGATTTTTAGAAAATAGTAAAGTGTATTTTTATTCATAGTTTTGATTTTTAACTAAACTTTAGTATTATGATTTCATTATTAATTTAAAAAATAAAATTAAAATGAAACTATTTAAGCTATTTATAAGTTTTTTTCTAATTTTTTCAAGTATTTTTTATATATTTGAAAATATTTCTATAAATAAATCATATAAATATAATACAAACAATATAGAAAAAAATATAACTTATGAAATAAAAAATAAAGAAGAAGCTTCTTTAGACTGAATTAAAAGCTCTACTTGAGTTTATTCTTTTAGTGATAAAGTAGAATCAAAAGATAATTTTGATACAGTATATTTCAAAATTCCAAAAAAATGAAATTTAGAAACTTATTGATATAAAGCAAAATTAAGAATATTTGTTGAATGAAAATCTTATGATTTAGAAGTAGATCAAGATTGAGATGAAAGAATGTTATTAGATGATTATATTCATTTTTCACCAGTTTTTTTATCTAAATCAACTAAAAATTTTTCATATACTTTAGAATTTAATGATAAATCTTTACTTGTTTCAAAACTGGATATAACAACATTAGATACAAAATCTTTTTCTTATAATTTAGCATTTACTCCTAAAAAAACTGAAGCTGATGATATAAATATAATAAAAAGAAGTGAATGGTGAGCTGTTGAAGATTATAGATATGCTGATTCAAAATATTGGAAGTCATATTACGATAAATTAAATGCTTCAAGTTGAGCTGAATTAACTCCTACTCAAAAAGCACAAGCAGAAAAAACTCAGAAAATAAATGATTATCTAAAAAATAATTTTCCAGAAGATTATGAAGCAATAGAAAAAATAGATACAGAAAACTGACATCCTCTTGTTCGGCCTATAGAAAAAACAAGATATGTGAAATCAATTGTTATTCATCATACTGATACTCGAGATGTTTCTAAGCCTAGTGATGAAATTTTAAGATGAATTTATTATTATCATAGTTTACAAAATTGACGGTGAGATATAGGTTATCAATATATAGTTGGTCAAGATTGAAAAATTTATGAATGAAAAGCAGGATGAGATTATGTTCTAGGTTCTCATGCTCTTCGGAATAATAGATCTACAGTAGCTATATCTGTAATTTGAAATTATCAAAATAATTATTTATCAGATGAACAACAAGCTTCTATAAATAAATTAATCTGATATTTAGCTAAAAAATATTGAATTGATTTAGATAAAGAAAGAACTTATCATAAATCTTGTTTAAAAGATGTTTGTGCAACTCCATTATTGAATTTTACTTGAGCTTCTCTTATTTGACACAGAGATGCTTGATATACAACTTGTCCTTGAGATAATATTTATAATTTATTGGCTTCTTTTAAAGAATCAAATTTATATTTAAGTTCTTGAAATAAACTTGTTTTAAATGAAGCTTCAATGAAAATTTATGAAGAAAATAAATTAAAACGAGCTGCATCTCAATCAGTTTCAGAAAATAATACTTGAGCAATAAGTGAAACAAATACAAATAATTCAAATTCTTTTGATAAAACAAATATAATAAAAATAAAACTTTCATATCCAGAAAATCAGAATACGATTTCTCTAAAAACAGGAGATAAAACTTATGATTTAGAATTTAAAGATTGAAAACTTTATAATGATTGAGTTTTAGTAAATGATAAAATTAAAATTTGAACTTTAACTTGAGTTACAGAAATTACTTCTTGGTCTAGAATTCCTGCTTGGGATACAAGTAAAAAATTAAATGACAATAAATTTAGATGAATAATAACTCTTTATTCTAAAGATAATAAACTTGTAGTAGTAAATGAGCTTTATATAAATGATTATATGAAATGAATTTGAGAAATTTCAAATGATGCATTAGAACAAAAAGCAAAAACGATTTTAGTTTCAGCCAGATCTTATGCTAGATGGTATATTTCATCAAATAATAGAAAATTTCCATGAGAATATTATGATGGTTCAGATGATCCTGAAATATTTCAAAAATATTTATGATATGGAATAGAACAAAGAAATGCAAATATAGTTAAATATGTAGAAGATACTTTGGATGAAGTTATTACTTATAATTGAAATCTTGTAAAACCTTGGTATTTTAATCAAAGTAATTGAAAAACTTTATCTTATTATGATTATTGTTTAAAAAATAATCCTTGAAGTACTAATTTTTGTAAAGATTGACAAGAAAAAAATTATCCATATCTGATTTGAGTAGATGATCCAAGTTGAAGCTGAAAAACTACTTTAGGTCATTGAGTTTGATTAAGTTGAGATTGAGCTAATTATTTTGCCAAACTTTGACGGGATTATAAAAAAATAATTTTATACTATTATACCTGAGTAAAAGTTTCTAAATTAGAATCAGATACTTATGCAACAGTAGTTGATATAAAAAAAGATGATATAATTACTTCTACTGGTACAAATGTAATTGTTTCAACATGAACAATAAATATTTCAACTTGAGTATTAATAAATACAGGAAAAATATTTTCTGATATAGATTCTTCAAATAAATATTATACTGCTATTGCATATTTTAAAAATGCATGAGTTTTGAATTGATTTTCAGATGGCAGTTTTAAGCCTGATAATAGTGTTACTAGATCCGAAGCTTTAAAAATAATTTTAACAGCTTTTAAATATTATCCAATTTCTAATAAAACATCAGTTTTTAAAGATGTTCAAACATCTTCTTGGGAAAATACTTATATACAAAAAGCAGTTTTAGTGTGATTACTTGATACTAAAAATACTAATTTTTTTCCAAAAAGGGAAGTAAATAAAGTTGAAGCTCTAAAAATGGTTATTCTTCTTAAAAAAATAGATATAACAAAATATCAATCCAAAAATTATACAATAAAAGATATTTCAAAAACTGATTGGTACTATAAATATGCTGTTTATGCATTAGAAAATAAATTATTTTCATTAGATAAATCATATTTTTATTGAAGCAAAGCTTTGACTAGATGAGAACTTGTTGAATTAATGTATAAATTAAAATAAATGTAAAAAGCACCAACTAATCGGTGCTTTTATCTTTTTTAAAGAAATGTATTATTGTTTCTTTAATATTTTCTTTCATATTTATCCATAAAAAATATATTGTTATTCCTAAGGAAAATAGAGAAGATGTAGAAAAAGATATTTCAGGCATATTAAGTAAATGTTTATAAACAAAAACATTCCAAACTGAATACACAACAATAGAAAAACTAAACATAATAATTATAAAGGTAATAATATATTGTAATATGTATATTATTATATTTTTTCCTTTTTTCATATTTGTTATTGTATAAGCAATTAGTAAAATTGTAACTATTGCTAAACATTTAAAGAAACTAATATCTTCAATTAGTAAAATATTTTCTTGAATAAGAATATTTAAATTAAAATACAATATTGAAGTTAAAAGTAAATTTATAAAAATTAAAAATAAAAAAAATATTTTAGGTTTCATTTTTTTTCTCCTGTATTTTTGTTTTTTTATCATAAAGACAAATATATTTATAATATTTTTTACTTGAAAGTCAATTAAAATAATTTTAATTTATTTAAAATTATAAAATAAAAAGCACCGACTAATCGGTGCTTTTTATTATTTTTATAAAACTCTATTTTTTATTTCATCACTTAATTTATTTATAAAATCTTCAACTTTTTCTGTTGTTTGTTCTTTTGTTTTTACATTTCTAACTGAAACAGTATTGTCAGCTATTTCTTGTTCTCAAACTATTAGTACATAATTATATTTTGAAGTTTCAGCATTTCTTACTTTTTTATTTAAACTATCAGTAGAATAATCAACCGAAGCTCTTATATCAAGAGCTTTTAATTTTTGATTTAATTCTTTAGCATAATCATCAAATTTATCAGCAACAGGAACTATAATTACTTGTCTTGGAGATAACCAAGTAGGAAATAATCCAGCAAAATGTTCTATAATAATTCACATAAATCTTTCTAAACTTCCAGAAATAGCTCTATGAATTACAACAGGTCTTTCAGGATTTCATTCTTCATTTGTAAAACTTAAGTTAAATCTTTCTGGTAAATTAAAATCACATTGAATTGTTGCAAGTTGCCATTCTCTTCCTAAACAGTCTTTAAACATAAAATCTAGTTTTGGTCCATAAAATGCGGCTTCTCAAGGAATTCTTTTATATGGTAATTCATTAGCAATTGCAGCTTCTTCTAAAGCTCATTCAGCTTTTTGCCAAACTTCATCTGAACCTAAATATTTTGATTTATCTTCTTCATCTCTTACTGATAATGACACCCAATAATTATCAAGCATTCACATTGTAGCATAAAATTTTTTAATTATATCAGTTATAAGTCTTACTTCATCTTTTATTTGTCAAATTCTACAAAATAAATGTCAATCATCTTGTGTAATTGATCTAACTCTAGTAAGTCCTGATAATTGTCCAGTTTTTTCATCTCTATAAACAGTTGCAGGTTCAAAATATCTAACAGGCATGTCTCTATAAGAAAATTGATTATCAGCAAATATCTGCATATGATGAGGACAATTCATAGGTTTTAGGTGAAATTTTTCTTTTGAAGTTCATCCATAAACAGAGAACATATCTTCTAAATAATGTCCAGCATGTCAGCTTGTTACATATAAGTCTTCTTTAGCTAAATGTGGAGTACAAACTCTGTCATAACCATGATTTTTATGTAATTCCCATAAATAATTTTCAAGCTCTTTTCTAATTATCATTCAAGCAGGTTGAAAAAGTGGTAATCAAGCTCAAACTAAGTCAGAAATAGTAAATAATTTTAATTTTTTTCCAAGTATTCTATGATCTCTTTTTTTAGCTTCTTCCATCATTTTTACATGATTTTCTAATTCTTCTCTAGTATCAAAAGCTAGTCCATAAATTCTAGTAAGCATTTTTTTACTTGAATCTCATCTCCAATAAGCTCAAGCAATTTTTTCTAGTTTAAAAGCATTTTCATCAAGTTGAGACATTTTTTCAATATGAGGACCAGCACACATATCTATAAACATTTCTTCTCATTTTTGGCTTATATTTTTATAAAAACCTAAACTTGTTTCTCATTTTGCTTTTAAATCTTCAGCCATTTCTACTTTATAGATTTCTCACATATTTTTTAAAAATTTAATTCCTTCATCTACAGATTTTGGAACATATTCAAAAATTTGGTTTTGTTTGATGATATTTTTCATCTTTTTTTCTATTTCTTTCAGATTTTCTTCTTTTATTTCAATTTCACCGAAGTCAAAATCATAATAAAATCCAGTATCAGTATCAGGTCAAATAGCCATTTTAACTTCAGGATAAATGCTTTTTACAGCTTGAGCCATTATATGACTAAGTGAATGTCTTTTTGTAGAGATTTCCATAATAATCTAAATTTATAAAATAAAAAAATCTTCTATTTCTAGAAGATTTGAAAAAGGCTGAAAACACAAGCACAATACAAAAATCTTTCTAGTTATTAGAAGATAGTTGTAGTAGTGGTTACAAGTTGTGCTAGGTCCATATTATGCCTTTTATTAAAAGATAATAAATTCAGTTTATGTATTTGTTTATAAAAGTCAAAAAAAAGTTTGTTTTTTCTTTTTTTTTTTATATAATTCCGAAGCCTTTTAAAGGAAGAGTCTTTAAAAACTCGTTATTACCTTTTATTTTTTAAAAATTTTATACCATGTTTAGAGGTAAAAAATATAAAAAAGCTGTAGAGCTTGTAAATAATGAATTAGGATATTCTATTGCTGATGCTGTAGAATTATTAGAAAAAACTAATACTGTTAAGTTTGATCCTTCTGTTGAAGTACATTTCAATCTTAATCTAGATCCAAAATATGCTGATCAAATGATCAGAACTACTATTACTTTACCAAATGGTACAGGTAAAACTTCTAAAATTTGTGTTTTCACTGATGCAGGTTGAGAAAAAGAATTAATGCGAGCAGGTGCTGCAAGAGTAGGTGATTCAGAATTAGTTGAACAAATTGCTAAAGGAGAAGTTGCACTTGATTTTGATGTTTGTGTTGCTAGTCCAGCTATGATGAGACAATTAGGTAAAATAGCTAAAGTTCTTGGACCAAAAGGTCTTATGCCAAATCCAAAAACTGGAACTGTTTGAGATGATTTACTTTCTATAGTAAAAGAAATTGCTAACTGAAAATTTGAATTTAAAACTGATAAACAATGAAATGTTCATTCAACTTTTGGTAAATTATCTTTTGGTAAAGATAAATTGTCAGAAAATTTACAATTTTTCTTAAATACAATAAATGAAGTAAAACCAAGTGGTTCAAAAGGAAAATATATCAATACAATATTTGTTTGTAATGCTATGGGACCTTCTATAAAACTTGATTTAACAAAATAATTATAACAAAACAAAAAAAGAATTTCATTTGAAATTCTTTTTTTGTTTTGTAACAAATATATTTTTTATTCATCTGTTTTTATCTTTAGTATTATATTTTCAGGTCTATTTGTAACTTTAGATAAAAAGAAAGGAGAATTTTTTATAGATACATTAGCTATTTTTGTGTCATTTGTAAGTATATTTGTTGCTTCTGAATTAGCAAGTCACATAATAGTATTTTTTATCTTTTTTACATAATAATTACTATTATTTTCAAAATCATAACTTATTCAATATTCTATTTCAGAAGTTGTTTTTATATAAGAATTATCATCATTTCTTGATATTACATCTGATATTCTAAGAGATTTTTCATTTAGAAATATGAATTTTTCAGTTCAATCAAGTAAACTATTTTTTATTAAATCTTTTAATATAGATAAAACCGTATCTTTATTATAAATAAAAGTTTCTATATTTATTTTTCGTTTCATTTGAAATTTAGAAATTTTATCTCATTCTTTGAATTCTCATATATTTTCTATAACTAAATTATTATATTTTATGATATCATTTACTCATAATACATCATAATTTTGTTTATTATTTTTATTTTCATTTTTTATTTTTTCTTTAATTTGATTTACACTATATTTTTTTACTTTTTCTTCTATTACTTTTTTAGCATTTTCTATATCTTCTTTTGTTATAAGATACGCAATATTATCAGATCATCAAGTAAATTTTGTTTCGCTAATTGCATAAATTTTATCTTTATTGAATTTTAATCAAGGTAGTATAAATTTATCTTTTTCTATATTTCATCTACTTCAAATAAATTTTCATTCAGTGTCATATAATTTTGCTATAACATTTGCTTCT
>JAQVPN010000025.1 GCA_028702055.1 Candidatus Altimarinota bacterium
ATTATCTGTATTTGTTCAAATATATTTATATTTTTTTCAAATAATTAAACCTAATTCATTTCAAAAAATACTTATATGAATATTTCTAAATTCTTCAATTTTTTTCAAAATCTCTTCTTTTGATTTTTCATAATTTTGTTTTAATTTTTCTGTAAAACTATGACTATGCATTATAGCATTTCTAAAGTTTTCTAAAACTTCTAAATCTTGCTTTATAGAATTTATAAAATCAATATAGGGTTCATCCTTTATACCTCTTTCAAAAATCCTTTTTTTCCAATCTTCAAAAGAATAGCTATCTTTCATTAATTCAGTTTTTTCTGATTCTTTTAATTCTTTTAACTCAAGTAAATTTTTATAATCTTTAAAAGAAATATAGAAAAATTCATTTTCAAAACTTTCTCTTAAATCTTGTTGTTTTAGTCAAAGTTTTCATGTGATATCATTAATTTTTAAATCTTTCAGAAAATCTCAAACATCATAATAAGTAGTAAAAAATATGAAACTCATTATCTCTCTTAAATTTGTTTCTATTCTATAAATATCATTAAAAAATTGTTTTCTAATTTCCAAAAATCTATTATCTGAAAATTTATATATAAATTGAACTTTATCTTTTAAAAAATTTAAAAAATTTTCTTGAAATTCATCAATTTCATTTTCTTCAATATTTATAAAATAAATTCCGACTATCTTATAATCACTTTCTCATATTTTTCTTAATCATTCAAAAGCAAAATAGTCGTGATATTTATCATTTTCTTCATAATCAATTCATCATTCATAATATTTTTCTGTATATTCATCTTTTATTTCATCATAAAAAACCTCTTTTTCTTTTCAAAGAAGTTCTAAAGTTTCATTATATGAATCTGATAATTCATCTTTACCTTCATAATCATAATTTGAAAGGTAATGTAGTTTTATATAGTAATACATAATTATTATTTATTTCTAATATTATTTGGATTTTCAGAACATTCAATTCTTCAAATATTTTCACTTCTCGTTGGAAAATCTGTATTTTCTCAATTAAATCCATTTTCTTGATATCAAGTACTTCAAGAAGTAGTTGGAAAATCATCATTATTATTTCACATAAGTTAAAATTAAAAAGTAAATTATTATAAATACAAAGTAAATTATCAATGTATTTATAGAATATCTAAAATATTTTGCTTTATTTTTTATTACTTTATCATTATAATCATTTGATTCGCTTAATGCTCATAAAGTATCGGATTTTAGATTTAATAAAGTTTTTGTATCATGTTTAAATATGTTTGTTTGAATTAATACACTTGGTCAAGTTGCAAAAATCTTTCACTTTAAAATATAAACTTGAAATCATAAAATGATAAATCAAATTACTAAAACTAAAATTAAGACAAAATCCTTAGTTATAAGAAAATTTAATGATTTATCTATAAAATAATTTACTATTAAATATCATTGTATTGCTGATACAAAAGTAAAAAACCACATAACTTTTTGGTCAATAGTATTAAATACTTGCCTTAAAATTTCTAATTCTTTGTATCAATTTTGAATTAGATAATCAATTTTCGCCTCTTTTTCTATTTCTCATTTATCTAAATTTTCCATAATTACATTTTAAAAATTATTTATTATTTTTTTGATAAAACTTTTTCTATTCTTGATGTTATATAATTAGTTTGCTTTCTATATGCTAAAATAAATATAATTAACAAAATTACATATATTATATAAAAATCAAAATTACATAAATTATAATATATTGAAATATTAGAATAAACTTTTACTAAAATTATAATTAAAAACATTGATATAATTGTTCTAAAAACATTATTTTGTTCTGATAAAACTTCTAATTTTTCATCAACCTTAGATGCTTCAATAAAATCTTTATATTCTTTAAAGTTTATAATTTTAATTTTCCTAAATAATGGTTCAATAATAACCGAACCAATTCTACTAATAACTAATCATATAAAATATGATAAAAATGCTAATATGAAAATATTATCATCAGTTATAATATAATTTGTAGAATTATTTAAAAATGCTATAAAAACTACTCATGGAAATAAGTAATTAAAAAGATTATAACTTGTTAATTTAGATATAAGTTCTGACATAAATTAGAATATTAAAATATAAATTAAGAGAAAGCTTTTAATAAATTATCTTTTTCTTTAACTTTAATTACTTGATTTCAAGTTATAATAATATGTCAAGTAGATGTTTTTACTGTAGATTGTCATTTACTAATACTATTATCCTCATAAAACAAAATATCTAATCAAGTTCCATAATCAGTATTATAATAACTTTGATGTACTTGCCTTTTATCATCTTCTGTTGTTGGTTTTTCTGGAATAATTATAAGTTTCAATTCATCTTTCATTGCATTCAAAATATCCACATTAAATGCTGATTCTAATCAATGATGGGGAGTTACTAATATATTAACTTTACTAATAGCATTTTTAAATACAGTTTCTGTCTTTGATTCAGGAATAATATTTACAACTCTATTATTTAACATCCATTCAGTTCAAGAATTCATGATATCTCATGGCAGCATTACTTTTAATCAATTTATATTAACTATCCAAACTAAACTTGTATTGTTTATATAATCTGTTGTTGGCGTTATTTCACTTTCAATTTTTGAAGGTTGTATATAGTATAATTCCATTCATTTTAAAATAGATTTTAAAGGAGGGGTTCTTCATTTTACTAAATTATCCTTAAAAAATTGAACTGCACTATCTGGTATATTTTCTCAAAATACTAAATCCCAATTTATCGATTCATCATCTCACATTCAATCATTATCATTTGGAGTAGTGACATATTGTGGATAAAAATTATCAAATAATTTTTTAATGTCAGATAAATGATCTCTATGAGGATGACTTACTATAAGCTGATCTATATGATATTTATTTTCATGTCAACTTTGTGTAGAAAATTCCCAATTTTGATTTTCAGCATAAGGTAAAAGAAAATCTAAAACAGGTGAAAACTCTGTTTTAGTTCAAATATCAATAATAATTTTTTTTCATTGTATTTCACAATATGAAGCCATTGCTCATCAAACATTAAATATTATCATTTTATCCATATTTTTAAATCTAAAAAAAAATAAAATCTTTTCTAACTCCATAGAGACAAAAAAATTTTTGTCTCTACATTTTTATATCTAATCTAAAATTATCTCCTCAACCTCTCTTTTCGCTTTATCATAAACTTCTTTTGCTTCACTTTCCAAAACATTAGCTTTTTCAATTTTACTTTTCACTTCTAAAGCAATTTTTTCTTGAATTTCTAAAGGTGGTAAAGGAATTTCTAACTCTTCAATATCTCTTGAATAAACATGAGGTTGTCATGCTCATTGTTGCATAGAATAAATATATTTTTGTCTTGCTTTCAAAAAATAAGATAAAAACTCTGTTTTTAAAATCTTCTCATCTTTTGAAAAAATAACATTACAATCAGAAGCAAAAATAGGATAAGTATGATACCAAACATATCATGAATAAGCTCAAGAAGCACTAATTGTAATAATATTTCAATTATAGTTTGAAATATTATGATTATAAGGACTTGTTTGTCCTCATGCAATTACTGGAATATCTCATTTTATAATATTATCACTTGAAATACTTTGTCATTTAGTTACATTTGCAAATTCTGATAATTTTCAAATTTTATATTTTGTTTTTTCTATATGTTTATCTTTCTTTTGAAAATTCAAAGGATCAAATCTAAATTCTTCAATAACTTCATTTAAAGAAATAGCAAAAATCTTTTTTTCTTCAACTTCTTTATATTCAATTCAAAGCTCAGTCAAAACAAAATCATCAATACTTTCAAGTAAGGTTTTTGCTTCTGATTCTTTTCTCTTTTTCTCATTCAAAGCAAAATCCATTTTTTCAACTATTTGATTTTGGATTTCTAAAGGTGGAAGTGGTATTTTTAAATTTTCTAAATAATCCTTACTTATATTTGGTTGTGCTCCTCAAAAAGTTTCTGATTTAATCTTTTTTCTAAGTAAAAATAAAATCCAAAATAAATAATTTTTATTTACTTCTATTTTTGGAATTATTGAACAAACTGCTTGATTTGTTGATGATTCAATTCATAAAATTCAAACTTCTCATGCTGTTGCTCAATACATTGCAATAAGTAAAGTTCATTTTTCAAAAAGTGTTGCTGATGATTTTTTAAGTCATTCATCAGTAATTTTTTCTTCAATATTTGTAATATTCAAAGAGTCTTTTAATTCTCATGATTTTAACCAATTTATAGTTCAATTTTTCCAAAAATCATCAATTCATCTTCTTGGAGTTCATCAAGCTTTTAAGCTTGCTATATCTCAAATTTTTACTAAATCATATTTACTATTAAGTACTTTTTTATTTTTATAAGCTTCTACATCAAACCTTTCTAACTGCCCCTGACTCACTATGAAAATAGTATTTTTAAAGTCAGGGGCTACTAAAAATTTGCTGGATTCTTTAAAAATTCTCTGAATTGTTCTGCAATTTGTGGAAGTTCATTATCACATTTTCTTCCTGTTGCATCAATACCGATTTTATCAACCGTTGCCATGAAAATCTTGTAATCTTTTTCTTTTTTTGTTCACCATTTTTCCATGACTAAAACACTTGATTTTACTCAAGCTCAATAATATCTAAATGCATCTTGTGGTAAAGATATAACTCAAAGAAGTTTAAAGTGTTCCAAAATCCATTCTCTTACATATTGAAGAGATGAATTTGTTAAAATTCAGTCTGGTAAAACAACTGAAATTTTTCAGTTTGGTTTTAAAAATTGATGAAATCTTTCTATAAAAAGTATTTCTGTCTTTTGTGCTGGTCTTTCTTTGTTTCAACTTTTTCATAATTCAAAACTTCCTAAATAATCACTTTCAGTTTTTTTAACAACTGCGCCAAAAGGAGGATTTGTGAAAATATAATCAAATCAATTTTCTTTGAATCAAAGATTTAATTTTGTCATATTTTCAATTGGTTCAAGTCAATCGTGACTTATAACATTTGTATGACCATCATCATGTAAAATCATATTCATCTTAGCAACTCTTGCTATTGATTCATTTATTTCTATTCAATATAAATAATTTTCTGCAAAACTATGCCAATAATTAAAATGTTCAACTGTTCAATTTTCATAATATTCACTTGCTTTTTCTCTCATTACATCAAGTGCTTTTAATAAAAATCAACCTGAACCACAAGAAGTATCTAAAACTTTACTTGTATTATCCATTTCAGGAGCAAATAAATCTATACAAAATCTTGTAACTGTATTTGGTGTAAAATATTGTCCAAATTCTCATTTGAAAAAATTTCAAAGAAATTTTTGAAATGCTTCTCATTTAATATCTAAATCTGTTTTATTGAAATTTAATCTTTGTAAATGTTCTACAACTGCTGCTAATTCTTTGTCATTCAGTTTAATTTCTTCTTGAAAAACTTGTTTGTCTTTTTGTCTTTCTATTTCATAAATTTCATCAATTCTTGCTTTTAATTTATGTGTAGATTCATTTCTTTTTCTTTGAAATTGGTAAGGTTCTCATATTTTTCTTCACTTTTTTTCATCAGCAACCTTTATAAAAATGATTTTTGCAACTTCTCAAAATGCTTCTGCTGGATTTCTCTTTCCACCTCTCCAAATACTTTGATGAGCTTTTGATAAAGCTGTTTCAAGTGACTCCATTGTAACTGGTTCCAAATCAACTACTCCTCATTTTGTAAAAGTCCATTCTTCGGGTTTTCCATATTTTACTGGAATAGAATAAAAAGCATCATCCAAAGAATCATCTTTTCCTTCTTCGAAAAATCTTACAGTTTCACCTGCTATAGTTCAAAAATATTTTGATTTTAATACTCTTCCATTTCAAATTCATTGTTTAACGGCTTGTTCAAATTCATTATCAGTGATATTTGCTTTTTTAAATTCTATAACAAAATATTTATTTTCTACTCAATCTTCATAAATAACCAAATCGGCAAGTTGATTCGGTACTCTTTTAGGCATTTCAACTTCTAATCCAATATTTTTAGGTTCATATTGATATTTAGTCACCAAATCCAAAAACCATTCAAGCCTTACTTGTTCTTCTGGGTCTGATAATCTATATATTTTAGTTCAATTTCTAAGATTTTTATAAGTAACTCTTTCTTTTTCTAAGTCAATTTCTACAAATCATTTTTCTATTCAAGCTAACTGTTGTTTAGTAAGTTCCATGTTTTTATTATTTTAAATAAATATTTACATTTTAATATATTTATTTTTCTAATAAAGTCCAATATTATTTTTTCGCTTAAAATAGCATATTAAATTTATATTAAATCTATCTTAAATCTATCTTAAATTTATATAAATTCAGACATTTTTTTATACGAGACCACCTCAAGTTATAATTAAATTAAAAATTAGTAATTTCTCGAAAATCAGTTTTTAAAAATGTTTTAAATAAGCCAAAAATATTTTATAATATTTCGAGAATTAATAATTTAGACCCCCCGAAGTTATAGATAAATTTTAATTTTTAAAAAAAATAAAAAAATATTAAAAAATACTGTATATATTTTTTGTTAATATAAAAATTATTAACAATTATTTTATTATTTTTATTACATTTTTACATATGAATAAAATTATTTGAGGGAAATTATATGATACTGAAAAAGCAGATTTATTAATAAGTGCTTGAAACTGACTTTCATGAAGTGATTTTAGATACTTCTCGGAAGACTTATATATAACTAAAAAATGAAACTTTTTTATTCATTGAGAAGGTGGCCCTTTGACTAAATATGTAGTTGAATCATGAAGTCGGAGAAATTGATCTGAAGATATTTTTGTTTTAGATAAAAAAGATGTCTTAAATTGGCTTGAAGAAAATTCTAAATATATTTCTAAAAGTGAATTAAAAGAAATTTTACCTTTAATAAAAAATAAAATAGAAATAGAAGAAGCATAATATTAAAAAAGAAGTTTTTAAAACTTCTTTTTTAATTTACAAAATTTCATCAATTCTCGAAACAACTTTTTGAACTTCATTTCCTACTTTAAAATATTTCTCTGAGTCAATTATTACTCATTTATAAATTCATTTTTCAGGATTTAATTCTTCTGTAAATTGGTTATATGGATTTACTATTAAATAATATTTTCAATTTAATTCAAAATTTCAAATATTTTCGGCTATTTGTTTATTTTCATCTATTTCCTTACTTTTTAATTTATTTATTACTTCTATTTTTGAGTTATTTATAATATCTTGTTTCATAATATCTGAATCAATATACTCAATCAAAATATAGTCAGAATAAACACTATCTATTATATTTCTATTTTCATCAAACTTATGTATTTCTTTTCATTCAAGTAAATAAGAAACGATTCTATTAAATAAAACATTAGGTATTCAATCAGGAATATCATAAACTACTATATCTTTATTTCAAGATATATATTCATCTACTTTATAAGTACTTCTTCAATCTATTTTTACTATTTCATTAAACATATTTTTAAAATTATTATTTATTTTATTGATTTGGAATTTTACTTTTACCATAATCTATCATATATATTTTTCAATCGTTAGTCATCATATAATTTCACCAATGAGCATCATTATGAAAATATCATTCTTTTTTCATTATATTAAGAAAAGGATTTATTTTTTCTCTTTCAGCCTTATTCCATTCTCACTCTAATTTAAATACAAAGTCTAAATATTCTTTTGCTTCATTATTATCCATTTTTGAGATTATTTCACTCTCTTTGCTTTGTGTTCAAGGATGAGTTTTTAATTTTCTTTCTTCTAATAATTTATTTACTTCAAAATCATTCATTGTATCCAAATTTTTAACATCTTTTAGATTTTCTTTATAATATTCAAGATGAATAATATTCCTAAAAGATAATCAATTTATTTTTTCCATTTCATAAATTCATCATCATAAATCTTTAATCTCTGGAATAGTAATAGTTCTTAATATACTTTCTTTATCAGTTCATTTTGATTCTATTAACATTTTATCTAATCATTTCAAAAATCCATTATGATTTATAAATTCTTTCTGTAAATCATCTCATCAATCTTTTGCTACTTTTATTACCTTATCATTTTTACTTGGGTGTCTTAATATTACAGCATTATTTCACTCTCAAATTATATCACTATATTTTAAATTTTCTCCTAAAATATCTTTATGTTTTTCGAGAAATTTATATTCTGGAATTTCATATAATGTTTTTACTCATAATATTATTTCTTTTCATTTTCAAATAATTCCTACTCATGAAACTATAATTCACATAGTATATATTCAATCACTCTCATTCCAAGCCTGTTTCATTTTTGCTATCACATCATCTTTTTTTAAAGAAACAAGTCTATTATATCATTTCTTAATATGTTCTTTTATATCTAAATTCTCTAAGTTTTCAACTATTTCATCTGGATTTAAATCCGTTAAATTTTCTGCTAACTCTCAAGCAGAAGCAATTCAGTCAATAAATCATTTTCTATATTTATTTCACCAATCATTTGCTTTAACATTTTCATTTATTCATATTTTTTGATATAAGTATAATTTTGCTTTTTCACTATAAGTTTCTTTTTTAATTTCAATTCTTTTTGCTTTATATTTTTCATCTAAACTTATTCTATCTTCTTCTTGAAATCATAAAAAAGTTCTTAAATCCTGTATTTTTTCAGGATTATTTTTATTTGCCTCGTAAAATCATTTTGCTTCTTTATGAATCCTATTTTTAGCATCATCAAAACAAGAAACCGTTTTTATTGTTTCCTTATGATTATTTCTATCAGGAGTTTTTGAAGCAATTTCTGTCATATTTTGTTTTAAATTTCTGCTAAAACACTTATATTTTAACATATTTTAAAACTTAAAGCAAAATTTAGACTTTTCATAAAAAATTTTTTATAGAAAGTGTCTGAATCTATATGATTTTTTATATTTTTTCTAAAATATTTACATAAATTCAGATACTTTTTTATACGAGACCCCCCGAAGTTATAGATAAAATTAAATATAAAATATTATTTAAAAGATATTTTTGAAAATCTTTTAAATAAGCCAAAAATATTTTATAGTATTTCGAGAATTTCTAAATTTGACCCCCTCAAGTTATAGATAAATTTTGTAATCAATATTAAATTTATATTAAATAATAATTTTTTTTGCTTTTATTAGAGTAATTTAATATAATAAAAGAGCCAAGAAAAATAAGAAGTTTAGTTATCTCATTTAATATGAGATGATGTTTGTATAGAATGGAAACGAAAGTGGGCTATTTATCCACCCACATTTTTCTATTCTTAGATTTATAAAGGGCTTTTTGTTTTTCTTGGCGGAATAACAGGATAGATAGCCCTCTTTTTTATACTTGAAATAATTTTGAGTGCTATCTAAAGCACTTTTTTTATTTCTTAAATTTTAGTTTATGGATTGACCTTAAATAAAATTATATCTTATTTTATCTAATTATTTTATATTTTAAAAAATAAAAAGAATGAAAAAAGTCTTTTTAATACTAATAATTTTAATAGTAATTATTACAGCAATTTTCTTTGTATTTACAAAATTAAAGGAAAATTGAATAGTGTGCGATTGATATGTATCTTTCTTGATTGAAACTAATCGCTCAAATTGATCTATTTACTTATTTGAACAAGAAAATAATTTCAAAAAGAAAGCTGTTCCTAATTTTTGTTCGTATGAACAATTTCATAAGCAATTTGATTGAGAAATGAATAAAATCTTACAATCTACTTGGTGAAAATAATATTTTTTAATTTTAAAAAACTATGTTTAACAATGGAAAACCCGAAATAAATTATATTTGAAATATAAATATATATGTTCCGTGAATTATTCATAATTCTACATTATTTCCT
>JAQVPN010000026.1 GCA_028702055.1 Candidatus Altimarinota bacterium
GTCATATATTTGTATAAGTATATGAATTTGTATAAGTACAAGCTGCAACTCAATCATTTCAGTAAAAAGAAGCCCATGCATTTACTCAAGAACAAGCATCGGATAATCTATTTGTTGAACTATTCCATGTATTTGTCACTCTTAGATTATTTGTTGTTGGCAAGTTTGATTTATTTACATGTTCCCATACATTACCAGATATATCCCATATATTTGAATTATTCGAAAGTATAAGTCTTCTATTTCATATTGCATTTGTTCATCTAGTATCTGTATCATTTCATGCAGCTTGTGTATATATTCATGTTGATCAAAAACTACTATATGACATATTGTCTGTTAAGTTTACATTTCATCTATATATTCATCAGCTTCATACAATTCAATTTGTCCAGTTTGTTGTTTGTTGTTCTATATTTCTTGTTATTCACATCCATTCATTATTTGTTATCAAATGTGATGTTTTTCAATTATATGTAAGTCAAGAACAAGCATCTATTGCTTCTCATTGTGTTAACCGTGCTATTGGATAATCTGTTCGTTTTGATATTATATTATTAGCGGATAAATTTTCTCAAAATGTATCACTTGTACTTGTTGTTCATGTACTTGATGTTCTTGACCAAGTTTTCCGAGTTAAATCTGGTTGATATTTTCAAGTTGTATTTGCAAATTTTGCTTCATATTTCATTACTGCAAATCATTTACAAGTATAGTTTGTTCCATTATATGTAATTGTTCTTTTATAAAAAGTATCTGTAAGTCATGTACCATATCAATCTGTTGTAAATTTACTTGCTGGTACCCATACCCAGTTTGCATATCATCATGCATTTGTTCATATTGCTGTTTCTACCCATTTATTACATGCTCATATTGCTTCTGTATCTTCATCTCAAAACACTTCTCTATTTTCACAGTTTGTTCCTGTATATGTAGAGTCTTTACAAGTATAATAACATGAATTTGCTCGGTTTGTATTTTGGTAAGCTGTATTTAATGTTAATCAACTTGTGTTTGTTATAGTTGCATTAGCTGTAATTAGTGTTCAAGTACAAGAATATGTTGCCGATGTTTGGCTTGTTGCTACACTTTGTGTTTCTGTTACTACTATTGCTGGTAGGCTTGAACCTGTTGCATCTACATATCATGAGCTCGTTGCAGGTGCATTACTAAACATTACTCTCATTTGTGTTGTAATTCAAGAAAGTGCTAGTGTCCCTGTTTGTGTAGCTAGTGATTCTTGGTATGGTTGATTTGTAGTTCATGTGAAAAAGATTCATACTTTTTGTCATACTGTATATGGAAATCTTGTAGTATAATCTATTTGGGCATAAGTTTCTTTTATTAGATTATTTTCTATATTTTTTGTATTTAGTGCTATTGGATTATTTTCTAGCAGAGCAAGAAGTTGATATTTTGTTTTTGCTCAGTTTGTTGAATATGTATAGTATGTATTATCTTTTGGATCTTTTGCATCGTTTGTCATTTTTACTGCTTTTTGTATTGTTGTTCCTGCATATCCTTGATATGTTACTACATTTCATGAAGCATCTAGTGTTGTTAGCAGTTTTTCATCTGGAGTTGGTAATATTTGATTTCACATTTGATAAATTTCTAATCAGCTTCTAATAATTGTTAAATCTGTTTTCCTTTTTGTATCTCTTGAATCTCGTGTATATGTTTGAAAGCTCATAAATCATATAGTAGCAAGTATTGCTAGTATTGTTATTACTATTATTAATTCTACTAGTGTGAAGGCTTTTGTTTGATATTTTTTCATAATTTTTTAATTTAATATATAATTCTAATTTGATTTTAATTGAATTAAAGTTTTTGTAAAATTATTTTTTTATTGTTTTAGTTATTTAATAATTAAAAAATATAGCATCTAATAGTCAAATAAAATAATTGGCTATTTTTTGTAATATATATTAAAATTTAAGTAAATATTTTTAATATATAACTTATATATATGCAAATAAAAGACATTTTTAATAAAATTCTTGAAATTTCTAATAAAAATAAATTTCCTGATATACATCTAAATACAAGTAAAAAAGCAATAATGAGACATCATAATTGAGATTTAGAAACTCTTGAAACTCTAGATTTTGATGGTAATATTATTGATTTTCCTATTTTAACAAAAGAAGATATTTCAGAAATTATAAAAATAATTGCTTGAAATGAAGGACTTTTAAAATTTGAAGAAAATTTTGAACTTGATACATCTTATAAATATGAAGAAAAAGCTAGATATAGAGTAAATTGTTATATGGATACAGCTTGATATAATATAGCTTTAAGAATAATTCCAACAGAAATTCCTAGTTTAGAAGATTTATGACTTGGTGATACAATAAAAGAAATGTGTAATAAAAATAAATGACTTATTCTTGTAACTTGACCAACTTGAAGCTGAAAATCAACTAATTTAGCAGCTATGATAGATTATATAAATTCTAATTTTAAAAAACATATAATAACTGTTGAAGATCCTGTAGAATTTAGTTTTAATTCAAAAAAATCCCTTATAAATCAAAGAGAATTATGAAATCATACAAAATGATTTCCAGAAGCAATTAGACGAGCATTGAGAGAAGACCCAGATGTAATAATGCTATGAGAAATGAGAGATCCAGAAACTATAAAAGCAGCTATTACTTTAGCAGAAACTGGTCATCTTGTATTATCAACATTACATACAAATGATACAGTTCAAAGTGTAGATAGAATAATTGATGTTTTCCCAAGCTGACAACAAGAACAAATTAGAATGCAACTTGCTTTAAGTTTAGTTTGAATTGTATCACAAAGACTTGTTCCAAGAATCGATAAAGATGGTAGAATTGCTGCTCGTGAAATATTAATAAACAATGATGCCGTTAGAAATCTTGTAATAACATGAAAAACTCATCAACTTTATTCTGTAATAGAAGTTTGAGGAAAACAATGAATGGTTTTAATGGATAAATATCTTTCTATTCTACATAAAAAATGAATAATAAATAAAGAAACTATGGAAAGTTTTGCTCGTGATAAAGAATGAATAAATATGTTATAATCAAAAATTACAAATTTAAAATCTAAATGTAATTATGGAAAAAATCAAAAATAAAGAAATTTCAAATATAAATATATTTGATGAATTAAAAACAGAAGTAGGTAAAAATCTAGACAAAAAAGAACTTAATAAGAAAAAATTAAGTATTTTAAAAGATGCTATCATAAATAAATCAGATAATTTTATTCTTAAAAATATAGATTTTTTTGAAAAAAATAAATTATTTCAAGAAAAACAATTAAAGAAATGAGAAATACTTTTTGATGAATGACGAGTAGATACAAATTTATATATAATAAAATCTGGTCGATTGTCTGTACAGAAATACACTGATACAAAAAAAACAAATTCAAAAGAATTAGCTATTTTACAAACTTGAGATTTTTTTGGAGAATGAAATTTTAAAAATGATTTAGCTAAAAAAACAAAAATAGTTGCTTTAGAAAATTCTAATGTTTTATCTATAGAATGACAAAAAGATTTGAAAAATTTTATAAGAGAAAATCCAGAAATATGAACTGAGTTACTTTTTCATATAATTGACAAAACAAATAATAGACTAAATGAAACAAATGCTCAAATTGCTATAAATTATGAAATAGATACTACAATAAGAGAATTAAAAGAAATAAATCAAAATAGTTTAATAAATTTGATTGATAAAATAAAATCCCTAATAAATGCTGATTATGTTGTTTTTATAGAAAAACATAATATAGTAAAAAATTATTTTACTATAAAATATGATTCAAGAATAATATGAAAATTTTTAAATATTTGAATAGAAAGTGAAAATGGTATATTTAATTTAGCAAATTTATATAAAACTGCAAATATAGATGAAAAAGATGAAATAACTATAAATAAAATAAATATATGATGAGATGATTTATGATTTTTAATTATTTGAAGAGAGTTTAGAACTTTTTCTAATAATGAAAAAATAATTTCTAAATCAATAGCAAATTCCCTTTCTTGAATAATAAAACAAATAAATTTAAACAAAGAAGAAAAAGAAATAGAAAATTTAAAAAAAGCAAAAATGGAATATTAAAAAAATAAATAAAAACAAATTTTGATTTTTATAGGATTAGTTTTAAAATAAATAAAATTTTAAAATTAATCCTTTTTTTATGCTTTCATATTTAAAATGAAAAATTATAGATTTAGATGCAAATTCTGTAATAATTTTAACAGAATCTGGTATCTGATATGAATTAATAATAAATGAAATTACATATTCTAGATTATTAAATGAAAAAGAAACTGAAATATATGTTTATCATCATATTACTGAAAATTCACAAAGTCTTTTTGGTTTTTTAGAAAAAGAAGAAAAAGAATTATTTAAAGAACTTATAAAAGTTTCTGGAATTTGATGAAAAGTTGCAAATAATATATTAAATTTATGAATAGATAAGCTTATTCAAGCTGTAAAATTAGAAGATGAAAATACAATAACTTCTATTCCCTGAATTTGAAAAAAAATGGCTTCAAAAATGATTTTAGAATTAAAAGACAAAGATTTTTTCAAATATTCTAATATAGAAATTAAAAAAGATACTTGAACAAAAAGAAAAATAGAATCTTCTATACAAATAAATGTAATAGATTCACTTACAAATATGTGATACAAAAAACAAGATATAGAAAAAGTTTTGCAAGAATTACCTGAAAATTTAGTTTCAATAAATGAAATAATTCCTTTTGTAATAAGAAATATAGGATAAAAAGAGATTTAAATCTCTTTTTTTTGTTTTTAAATTTGAAATTTATAAAAAAGTATTAAAATGAGTTTGCCAAATTTTTATTAATTATTTTTTAATATTTTATACGAGATAAGTTGGAGTAATTATCTAACTCTTCTTTTTTCGTATATTGAAATTGATTAGTAAAAGTTTGGCGACTAAAGGATAATTACTCCATTTTTGTTTGTCAAAAAATTAAAATGAAGCAATTATTTTATTAAATAGTTGCTTTTTATTTTGATAAAAAATTAAAAAAGTATAATATCTTTTATAAATTTTATTTATTTATTTTTTACATTATGAATAATCTAAAACAATATTTTTTATGATGACTTGTTTTTTCTGGAACTGTTATTGTTTCTTTTATTTGATTTGCTGCTTATACAAGTTTACCAACTCAGGTAGATTGAGTAACTATTACAAAAGATATTTGGAACAATGTTATAAATACAATAAATACTATTTGAACTAAAGTAGATACTTTATCAAATGTTCCAACTTGAGCAATAATGGCTTTCAATTTAAGTACTTGTCCAGATTGATGGATTGCAGCAAATTGAAGTAATTGAACTCCAGACTTAAGATGAGAATTTATTAGGTGACTTGATTCTTGAAGATGAGTTGACACAGGAAGAAGCTTAGCTAGTTGGCAAAAACCTTCATTAACTATATGAGATGTACTTAGTCATAATATGCTAATTTCATTTTTATGAAAAAATTCAATATCAAATAGATCTGAATATTGATGGGAAGATCCTACTTTAAATTCATACACAAGCACTTATGCCAATTGATGATATTCTTTTTGATTAGCAACAACAAATGTTTATTGAAGTATTGATATAGCCACATTATGAACTATTCGTCCTCGTAATGTTGCATTTCTATATTGTATAAAAAATTAAAAAAAATCCTTATCAAAATTGATAAGGATTTTTTTTATAATTTCCATTCTTTCATATTTTTTATACTAAGCACAAAAATTGCTATCAATATAAAACCAAATAAGAAAAATGTTCAAGCATATCATATAATTGAAACAAAAATTCATCAAACAAAAAGTCATAAAACATTTGCTAAATTAAGTAGCATTTTTAAAGGAGCTCGTGAAGCATTTGAATCTATAGTTTTTAAATTCTTTTTTTCGGCATAAGTATTATTATATTCAGAAGAAAATTCTGCTTGTGAAGTTGGCATTCAGGCAGCATATCATAAACTATTTAAAAGTCATAAAAGTAGTACAAGTAAAAATGTTTCAAATATTCAAAACATAAAAACCGAAATTCAAGAAATCAAAATTCAAGGCAAAAGAATTTTTAAAGTTCAGATTTTTTTTGCTAATCAAATCAAATAAATTTGTGCTCAATAAGCTGGTATCGCAAGCATCGCGATAAAAACATAAGCTGATATAAGTTTTGGAACTTTACTAGATTCAAGTATTCAATTTAAAAAATCTATCAAAAATGATGTAACAAAAGTATCCCAAAATCAAAATAAAACAAGTATCGATCACATTATAAGTAATCTATAATTATATGGAGCTTGAAAAATTATTTCAAAAAAGTTTTTTATATCGTCTTTTGTTGTTAAATATATTTCATTAAAATCTATTTTATTTTTTAATTCCATAGGTTTTAAAAATAATATTTTTGCTCATTTTGCTTTTTCAAGCAATTCTTCTTTATTTAAAACTTTTGTTGTATAATCTTTTATAGAAGCTAAAACATTTTCTTTTGTTATATATTTTAATTTTTGAATATCACTAAATTTTATATGATCTATAGAATTATCAAAATATTTAATTATAAAAAATATAAAAACTCAAATTAAAAAAACTAGTATAGAGACAGCTAAAGTCGTATTAAAAGATAATATTATTCAAGAAGAAATGAGTCAACAAAGTGATCAAATTCAGAAAAATATATTATTTCTTGAAAGTAAATCCGCATATTCACTTGGATCTGCATTATTCATTATATAAGACAAACTAGTTACATCAGATAATTCTTTTATTATTCAATAAAAAACAACTGAAACAAGAAGAAGAAAAATATTTAACACAGATCAAAATAATTTCTGAAATTGAATTAATGAAAAATCTGTTGTAGTCATACTTTCATCAATTGTGATAGAATTTGTTGAATATATAAAATATAAAAATATAGCCGAAACTATAAGCATTAAAATCGCTCAAAACAAAAATAAAGTTTTTGATTTAAAATATTTTTGTATAACTCACACAGGACTATCTACAACAAAAGAAACTAGATTTCAAAGAGCTAGAAATATACCTACAATAATTGGACTTTCTAATTGCAATAAAAAGAAAAATACGAGTGTAAAATGAAAACACATCCAAACAAATGCTCGAATAAAAGAATAAAAAAAGAAATTTTTTCTTTTTATTTCATCAAAACTAGTTTCTGCTGTTATATAATTTCACATAAGAAAAATTTTAAATAATTATTTTAGTTATTTTAACATTTTTTTAAAAAATATGCCAATTTTTTGCATTTTTATTTCTATTTAACAGATTTTTTTATATAATCAGTAATAATTTAGAAAAATAACTAGATAAAAATATATGAAAATTTTTGTATTTGATACTGAAACAACTTGATTTATAAATAAAAAAGATCCTAATTTAGAATCTCAACCAAAAATAGTCCAATTTTCTGGAATAATGTGAGAATTAAATAATTGAGAGTTTATTGAACTTGAAAGAATAGATCAATATATAAATCCTGGAATAAAAATACCATTTGAAACAAGTAAAATACATCATATTTACGATATAGATGTTATAAATGCACCTAAATTTGATGAAGTTATAGATAAAATTTTATATTTTATAAATACTCCAGATGTAATTGTGTGACATAATGTAGAATTTGATGAAGAAATGTTAAAATTAGAATTAAAAAGACTTCAAAGAGAACACGATTATAGACCAAAAAATGTTTATTGTTCTATGAAAAATACTGTAGAATTTTGTGCAATTATGTGAGATAGAGATAGACTTAAATATCCAAAACTTTGAGAATTACATAAAAAATTATTTTGAGATTATTTTATTTGAGCCCACAATGCGATAGTAGATGTGGAAAACACTTTAAAATGTTTTCTAGAACTCCATAAAAAATGAATAGTTCATATAGAAGAAAAAGAAGAAACTGTAATGAGTTTATTTTAAATTAAAAAAAGATTTTTCAAATTTGAAAAATCTTTTTTTAATGATGATATTCACTTCATTTTTTTATAGAAATTCATCTATAAATTTGTTCAAGTAATAAGAGAATTGCCATAATATGAGGAAAAGTCATAGGAGAAAGTGAAAGTTTAAAATCTATTTCATTTTTTATTAACTCAAAATCTACTCAATAAGCTCAACCAATAATAAAAACTATATCACTATATAAATCTCTATTTTTTTCTATGAAATCAGCAAAACTAATACTATCAAATTGTTTTGAATCAATATATAATAAAACTTTATATCATTTAGTTTTAGATAATGTTTCTTTTAATACTTGAGTTTCTGCTTTTACTATTTCAGGAATTGAGCCTTTATTTACTGGTTTTAATTTCACTAAAAAGACTTCTTTCTGAAGTCTTTTTAAGTATTCATTTATAGGAGTTTCAAAATGTTTGAAAGAATCAACGAATGAAATTATTTTAATCATATTACATTTTTATTATTTTTCCTTCTTGTTCTAATCTTCATTTTAATTCACATCATCCAAGTTCCAATGTTTTTGGAGAAATAATTATTCTATTTGGTATTCATAGAATATCAGCATCAGCTGCTTTTTGCCCAAAATTAGTTTTAAATCTATCGTCTATTATGACTTCTTTTCCAGATTTTTCTAAATCCTTAGCTAATTCTATAGCTTTAGCTAAATTTTCTTCTCAAATAACTATTATATAATGACTTGCTGGAGCAATAGATTCTGGCCAAACTAATCATTTTTCATCCATCATATATTCAGCGATTACTCACATAAGTCTAGAAATTCCAATTCCATAACATCACATCACAACTTCATTTTTAGCATTTTTTTCATCTAAATAATTAAGTCCAAAAGCAGTAGAAAATTTCGTTCAAAGTTTAAAAATATTTCCAACTTCTGAAGTTTTTATTATTTCATATTTAGGAGATTTACAATTTACACACTCAAATTTTTCTCAAACTATTTCATCATTATGAGCTTGTCAACAATCTGAACATACATAAATATTATCTTCTCCAATTTCTAGTTTAGTTTGAAATTCATAAGAATATTTTGAAAATGCTCATCCAGAAGCAAAAGCATAAAGAGTATCTTGTCAAATTCAAAGTCTATCAAAAACTCTTACATAAGCTTTTCTAACTTCTTCAAAATATATGTCTAAATCTTCTAAGTTTTTATGAAAACTATATAAATCTTTCATTATAAATTCCCTTCCTCTAAGTATTCATGATTTTGCTCTAGCTTCATTTCTAAATTTTGTTTGAAATTGATAAACAGCCATAGAATCTAAGTCTTTATATGATTGAATAAATTCTCACATAAGTGGAGTAACAACTTCTTCATGAGTTGGATTTAGTGCATATTCTTTATTTCCAGAACCTTCAAGCTTAAAAAGAACATCAACAGTATCCCATCTTCCAGTTTTTTCCCAAGATTCTTTATTTCAAAGTGATGATAAAAGCAATTCTTGTGCTCAAATACTATTCATCTCTTCTCTTACAATTTGTTCTATATTTTTTAAAACTTTAAGTCAAAGTGGTAAATAATTATAAACTCAAGCCATTTCTTGTCTTATATATCAAGCTTGTAATAAATAAGAAGTAGATTTATTATCAGATATTTTTGGTGCATCTTTAAGTGTTCTAATTGGAAAACGAGATAATTGTATCATTTTTTATATTGTTTAATTATAAATTTAATGATAATTTACTTATTTTTAGCAAAAAAAAAAGTTTTTATTTGAAAAAAACTTTAATTTGTAAATTATCTCATTTTCATCATCTGACTTGTGATAATTGTCTTTCATATCTATTTATAATTCATAAATCCAAAAATTCTAATAATACCTTTTCATAAAATCATAAAACAGGTACAAATCATGAAGTAGTTTT
>JAQVPN010000027.1 GCA_028702055.1 Candidatus Altimarinota bacterium
ATAAACTGAGTAATCAAATAGAAATTATTTTATTATTTATTCAAGATTTTTGTTCTATGTTTTCATCTAAAGCTTTAGCTGTTTTTATGAAATTTGTAGAAGATTTTTTTTCATCTACAGATTCTTCATTTTCTTTTTTTAGCTTTTTTTGCTTTCACAAA
The DNA here is from genome assembly GCA_028702055.1 of Candidatus Altimarinota bacterium. GTDB lineage: Bacteria > Patescibacteriota > Gracilibacteria > BD1-5 > UBA6164 > JAQVPN01. The sequence continues at coordinate 162 of JAQVPN010000027.1, forward strand.
ACCTCAACTATAAAAACAGCCATGTCTTCTAAATTTTCAGAACTTACTTTTAATGAAATTATATGTTTTCAAATAGGAAATTTATAAGCTGCAGGATTAGCTTTTTTAAAAAATTTAGAATTTCAGAAATCCCAAAAATATGATAATTTATCTCATTTACTTCATCTTCAATCAAAATTAATACTACATTCATCAGTATCTTTACAAATTATTCTATCAGTAGATAAAATTTTATCGGATCATATTTTGCCTTGAACTTCTATAACAGATTTAATTTCTTGTATTAAAGTTTCTTTTTTTTGATTATTTGATAGATTATTTTGACTTGTTGGTAATAAAAATTCCGCATATTTTGCAATTTCTTCTTGGGATCAGTCAATATAAGTTAAAAGAAATAAATTATCTTTTTCATTTTTTATGGAGTTTATATTTTTATTAATTATTTCTTTATTTATAACAAATCATTCTGGAGTATTAAATGTCCAAGAAAGAGAATCTACTTTTTCATCAGAACAAAGAAGTTCTAAACTTCGTCCAGAAGAATTTCTAATAGCAAAATTAGTATTAAATTTATAAAATTTATTTGATTCTCATGGTTCTAAAATAATATCTTCTTTAAATTTATATTTTTTAGTACTAGATTTAAGTAAATTATGGATTTCACATCAATTCAAATTTACATCATTTTCTCATAAATTTTTTAATTCAAACCACTCAAAATCATCATTTCAAACTGCATTTGGCAAAACTTGCGAAATTTTTAAATTATTAATAAAACTAGATATTTTTTCAGAATCAATATTTTTATCAATATTAATATTTTCTATTTCAGAATTTTTATTTTCTAAAATAGGATTTTTAGCTTCAATTTGTTTTTCAGCTAATTCTTTTTCTTTATTTGTAAAATCCAAAAATGTTTCTTTATAATTTGATTCATTTCACAATTCATAAACTTTTAATTTTACTTGAAAGTTTCATAATGGATATTTTACATATCAAGGATTACATTTATATTTAGTTTCTTGTTCATATTCTCATCATGAAAAAGTCCATAAACAAGCTTCTTTTGAGTTTTGAGTTTCATAATCTAAATTTATAGAACAATCAGATTTATTGCAATTATGATTTTCATCCAAACCTGATTGAATAATTATTTTTGGATTATTTATTGAAATTATTGAGCTAGTTTGAGATGAACTAGTTGAAGATATATAAATTGTTTTTGTTGTTGTTTCTTCTTTATAACCCTGATTTTTCACTATAATTTTTTTTTCTTTAAAATTTGTAGGATTTGCTTTCTCAATTAAACGATAAGTTGTTTCATATTCTCAAATTGGATAAGTAATAGTATTTGGATTACATTTTGTTTCTTCTCAAGTTGTTCAAGTAAATCAAAAATTCCATAAACACTCATAAATATTTGAAATAGAAACAAATCCAGATCAAGAATTCATATTTAGATTATAATTTACTTTACAATCACTTTTTGTTCTATCACAATTAAAAATCGTTGATTCAACATCCTCAGTTTCAAGCAAATAACTTGGTGATTGAAATAAAATTTTAATTTCTGGTAAAGGATTTTTTACTTGTTCATTTTGAATAAGGCCTGAATTATCTAAAACAATTCAAGTATCAGAATTAGTAATTCAACCTGTATTAGAAGTATTATCATTTATTTCTTCTTGAACTTCTTCATTATTTTCCAAAGTTCCTGTATTTGTTTCTGGAAGATTTTCTAAATTATTTACTTCTTCAGATGAATTATCATCTACTATTTCTGGTATTTCTTCAACTAAAATAGGATTAGATTTAAAACTAACATTTAAATAATTATTAAAACTGCTTGTATAAAGTAATTTTATTTCATTTCCTTGTAAATCTGTAATTCAGATTCAAGCATTTGTTTTAATTCTTAAATGACTAGAAGTAGTATTATTTACAACAAGTCCAGTATTTGTATTATCTTGTTCATTCAAATTTATAAGTAAAATATTTCCTGAAAGAGAATATGAAGAAAAAATAGAAGTTCCTGAAATAGAATCTAACTTTTCACTAGATAAACCTCAAGTATTTGAATATAAAAATAATTTATCCGGATTTAAAACACCTGTCAAATCAGAAGAAAATTCGATTTCAAGTCTATCAATTTTATTATTATTATCTGTATCTAAAAAATAAAGATAATTTTCACTAATTTCACTAACAGAAAACACCGAAAAAGTATTTATACTAAAAATAATTAATAAAAGAAAACTAAATATTTTTTTTATTTCAAACATAAATCTAATTATTATAAAATAAATTTATAATATAATAATGATGAAAAATTAATTTTTCATTAATTTTTGAATAGATTTTTTAAAAAAGTATTGAAAAACTATGATTTTATTTTGAAATATTATTTTGCAAACAAAAAATCCCCCTGCTTTCGCAAGGGGGATTTTTTTAAAACCAATGTTTTATTCCCAAGTATTTTGATATTTAAAGATAGAAAGTATATAAATATTATTTCATTTAATATAATATATAATTTTATGCTTATATTTTGATTCAACTATCATATTATGTTGTCAATCTATATTTTTTCAAGAAAAAGGAAATATTTTTAGTATATCAATTGTATTTTTGATACTATAAATAACTTTAGCAGCATAAAACTTATTATCATCTGATATATAGCTAAATATTTCTTTTAAATTATTTTCTGATTTAGGTGTATATAATATATTATACATTTACTCTAAAATTAGAAAATAAGCTTTTTTCTAATCTAGAGTAAAACTCTTCCTCTGTATAAATTCTTCAATTTTCAACATCATCTAATCATTGTTTTATGCTTTCAATTTCCTCAAAACTTAATCCAGCTTTCTTAAAAGCTTCTATATCTATTACTGTCATAATTTTTAAATTAAAAACTAAACTTTTTGTTATTATATTCTTTTCCAAAATTTTGCAAACAAAAAAATCCCCCTGCTTTCGCAAGGGGGATTTTTTTTAAATAGAGATATCTATTTTAAATTTAGTAAAAATTATTTACTAGAATTTAATGGTAGAGTATCAACATTAGATGGATAATTAGCTAAATCAAAAGTAGAAGAAGCAGTATCATTAGCTCCTACAACTAGAGATTTTAAGCTTATTGACCAATCAGCTTTAGAAGAATCAGAAGTTATTAGGTTTTCAATTTCAACATAATAAGTTTCTGTAGTTCCAGCATCAACAGTAGCATTAGAGAAAGTAATTGTTTCAGATAGAACTAATGAACCTGAAGCATTAACAGTAACTCAAGTAGAAGCTACTGTATCATTATTACTAACTTTTTTAACTTTAAGAGTATAATTTCCTTGAGCATAGTTAGCTAAATTACCAGATAATGATAAAGTATTTAAAGTAACTTTATTTTTACCAGCAGCAGTAACGCTAAATCTCATAGCATCAGTAGATATATTTTTAGATACAGGAGAAACTTGTGCAATTTTAGCTGTATTTTCATATACATCAGCACCATTAGAAGTAACTGAATTAGCAGTATATGCAAAATGAGTAGAATCAGCAGAAGCAGCAGAATATAATTCTTTACCATTAGAACTTCTAATAGTCATAGAATTTAATGCTATATTAGTTAATCCAGTATTAGTATTAGTTTTAGCATCAGCATATAAGTATAAATCAGATGTAGCATCTTGATTTACAACAAAAGTATCAGCTGATATATTATCAAAACTAACAGAAGCATCATCAGCATTAACAGAAGAAACTATTTTTCCAGAAGCATCTCTTAGAGAATAACTAGTAAATGAATCTAATTTAGAACCATTGAATACAACTTTTTTAAGATTTACTTTATCATTTTTTGCAGTTAATCTGAAAGTTAATAATTTAACAGCAGTTTGACCAGCAGTAACTAATAATCTTTTTGGAGTATCATTACTTGCAGCAAGAGTAGCTCCAGCATTAGCTATAGTGAAATTAGCACCAGCTAAAGCAGTTATTTTAGAATCTAAAGTAGTAGAAGATACTGTATCAGTAGCAGTTCCAGAAGCTAAAGTAGCTTTGAAAGCACCTGAAGCAAATGCATCAGAGAAATCAACTTTAACAAGTACATTAGTAGATTTAGATGTAGAAACATCAAAATTAAATCCATCAAATTTAATTGCTTCTTGATTTATAGTTTTTGATTTAACAGCATTACCATCAACATATAGAGTAGCATATGCGTTATTTACGAAACTAGTAGAACCAGTAAAATTGAAAGTTAAACTAGTAACTCTAACAGGATTTCCTTGTGTAGATGTAAATTTAGAACCAAATACAGTAACACCTTTAAGACCTGAAGCGATAGTAGTATCACCAAGACCATCAGTTCTAGTTGAAGATAATGTAGAAGTTCCTACAGTAAGAGAAACACTAGTAATTGAACCAACAGAGTTAGAAACAACTTCTTGATTACTTACATATTCATTTCTACCACCATCATTTCCAAAAGATTCTAATTTAAAATCAGCTAATTTTAATGTTAAATCAGCTAAATTAGATCCTGATTTTAAGTTAGCATAAATTTTAACTGGAACTTTTCAATTAACAGTAACAGTTCCACTAAATTTTAATGTACCAGTAGTAACACCAGTAGAAGTAGAAACTGAAGCAGATAATGAAGAATTTCCAATAGTCATATAAGCAGTACTGAAATAATCAGATAATGCAGATGTAGATGTTAATCAAGTAACATCATAATTTAACCATGGGTTTTCTAAATTAACAGCTTGTTTAGAATCAATATAACCTTGTAATAATACAACGTTAGATGTTCCTGGAGCATAAGTAGCAGATAAAGAAACTGAATCATCTTTAGTGAAAGATAAATCAGAACCATTTACTTTGTATAGGTTAGATACTAAAGTAGCATAACCAGTAGAAGCAGATGATCTAATTCCAGAAGAAATTTCATCAACAACTAAATCTGAAGTATTTTTTGTGTAAAATTGGTAAGTATCTTGTGTTTTTTCAACATAAGCAACTTTAGCTTTTACATAATATGTAGCAGTTGCACCATCTTTAATAGTATCATTAAGTTGGATTGTAATAGTTTTACCATCAACTGTAATATCAGAAGAAACTTTAGTTCCATTTCTTTCTAAGTATATACCATCTAGATTAGTTAAATTAGCAGAACCACTTTGATATAAAGTTATAGTTTTGAAATTTAAATCTCTAGTTTCAGAAATACTAGAAGGTTTATCTGTTGTAATTTTAAATGCACCTAATTCATAGATTTCATTACCATTTACATTATAAGAAGAATCTGTAGACGCTTTTTCTAATTTAAATTTAGTAACAGAATAATTAGATGTTCTTAATGTATTAGTAGAGAAAGAACCTGAAAAGTTAGCAGATGAAGTATTAAATTCACCAGAAACGAAAGTATAGTCAGTTCCTCCTTGATTATCAGCTAATTCAACAATTAAATCTAATGTTTCAGTAGTTCCAGCTTTAATAACATAAGCAGGAGCGAATGTAATTACAGCATTTCATTCAGAAGTAAATGAAGTTCTTGCAGAAACTCTTTTACCATTTTTTTCAAACCAAACTTTAGTTGAAGTAGAAACAGTAGATAATCCAGCTTTTTTAACTTCAACTGAATTAACAGAAACATCTGAACCACCAGCAGTTAAATCAACTGCTGCGAATTTAACTATTCCAGCATATGGTATAGATGATCAATTAGATGGAGAAGCAGGATTTAAACTAACTTCTAAATCACCAGATTTAACTACAGTAGTAGTACCATCAGTATTAGTAGTTCCAGTAGAAACTGTAGTACCAGTACCATCTAATAAATCTCCTAATCCAAGATCATCAGAAGATGAATCCATAGCATTAGCAGCACTTTCAATAGTGAAACCTCTTTTAGCAGCAGTAGTGTAATCAGTAAATGAAGCATCTACTAATTTAGCAGCAACAGCAGCTTTTACATAAGCAGCTTCCCAAGAAAGTCAAGCAGTTGAATCTTTTTCTAGACCTTTAGCTTTCATAACCATCTTTATTGCTTCAGCTTTTGAAACATTATCATTTGGTCTAAATTTTGAATTAGCAGCTATATAACCAGCAGCTAAAGCAGCTTCAGCATATTTACATCCCCAGTCAGTAGCAGGAAGATCTGTAAATTTACCTTCACATTTATTTTCAACAGTTGAATCAGAAAGATTCATCATAACTTTTAACATTTCTCTTCTTGTTATAGTATCACCTAATCTATAATCAGAAGCAGTAGTTATCACACCAGCATCAGCTAATTTTGCAGCAGCTTCTAATTCAGCAGAGCTAGCATATGTAGAGCTAACAGAACCGATTGTAGAAGATACTATAGCAGTCAAAGCAACAGCAGCAGTAACTTTTTTCAATAAAGAATTACTCATAAAGAATAATAAATTAAAAAATAATTTAGAAAAAGTTTCACCTTTTCCCATAAAAAAACATTTATCACTATGATTTTCTACAACATATATAAATATAAATTTAAAAAAATAAATGAAGAATATATATGTATAAGAATTAAAGTAAATTAGTCCTAGTAATAACAAACTAAAATACCGATGGTTAAAGCCTTAACCCTTGTTGTTTTGCTTAAGCACAACTAAGGGGAATTTTATAATAAAAAATTATTATAAAATTCCCTGTAGTTGTACAAAAAACATATACAATAAGAGAAATCTTTAAAAAGATTTTTTGCAGATTATTTTAAAGAGCTTTAATTCAAGTTGTTTGCTGATTTTACTACATAAGCAATAAAAATGCAAAAATTTGAGATTAAATTATAAAATTAATTCTTTAAAAGAGGAGAATACCCCCTTTATAGACAGGCAAATTATATTCACTTTGCTTAAAAGTCAAATCTTTTAGTAATATTTTTAGCAAATTACCTATTTATTAAATTAATTTTTATGTTATAATATATTTTATTATCTATTTAAATCATTAAATATAGAATTTGAAGCGATAGCAGCTTCAGATGAACCTGTTATTATTTGTTCAAAATGATTAGATCAATTTGTTATATCTCAAGCAGCAAATATTCATTTTACAGAAGTTTCTGATCTTTTGTCTATTTTTATATATCAATTATTATCTATATCAAATCATAAATTATCAAGCCATTTAGTATTTGGTCTGGCTCATACTTCTATAAAAATTCAATCTACTGATAAATTATTTCAATTATCTAAATCTACTCGCTCAACAAATAATCATCATTTTATTTCCTTTATATTAGTATTTTCAAGAATTTCTATTTTTTCATTTTTTATAGCATTATTAACCCAAACTCTTTCAGCTTTCATATCATGAGTCGTTTTTCTATATATTAAATATACTTTTGAAGCTATATTTGCTAAAGCCAAAGCTCCTGTTAAAGCAGCATCTCATCATCAAATTACAGCCACAACTCTATTTTTGAAAAAAAATCAATCACAAGTCACACAATAACTAACTCATTTACCATAAAATTCATTTTCTCAAATTCGTCATAATTTATTTCTCTCATTTCAAGTAGCTATAATAATTTTTTTAGATTCATATAATCATTTTGAAGTATTTATTTTAAAATGATTATCATTTATTTTTTCTATCTTTTCTACTTTTACTCAAAAATCCATTTCTGTTCAATAAAGTAGTGAATGTGATTTGAATTTATTCATTAAATCTCTTCATTTTATATTTTCAAAACCTGGATAATTTTCTACTTCATGGGCTGTAGCAGTCATTCAACCATCATCAAGAGAAATTATTTTATTTTTTATTCCATATCTAGAAGCATATATTGAAGCACTATATCATGCTGCTCAAGCTCATATTATTATTAAATCATACATAATTTTGGCTATTATAAAGTAAAATCTTACTTATTATATACTTTTTTTTATAAAATTATACTTTTTTTTATAAAAATTTTTGACAAATATAAAAATCTATGTTTTAATATATTTGTCTTACTCAGTGATGGTATATAAAAATACCGGAAACAAAAACAAAAATAAAAACAAGTAGATGAATTTATTCAGACTACAACATGCAAAAAAATAAAATTTTTCCTAATCTCTAGTTATTTTAAAATTAACTAGCAAAAATATTATGGAACAAGCCGCGAGAACATGCTTGTAAAAAATTTACGGAAACTAAGTAAAGACTGAAGGAAACTTCAAAAAGCTATAAAGCTCTATACAACCCTATGTAATAAATATCGCACTGAGGGCACAATGTATAGAGCTTCTTTTTTGTTTTGATTTTATTAAATTTTTGCATATAATCATTCCGCAAAATTTATTATATTTATAATTGTTAACAAATATTTATGAAAGTAGAGGCTAAAAAAATGGCTGGTTCTATAGTAGAACTTATATTAGAAGATGATATTACACATGTTGCTAGTCATAGAAAACATGTTATGGAATATTTAGAAAAAAATGCTGAAATTAAATGATTTAGAAAATGAGCAAAAATTCCTGAAGCTGTAATAGTACAAAAATATTGAGAAGATAAAATAAATGCAATGATTGTGGAAGATGCTATAGATCATATGTTTAGAGAAGCTTTGAAAGAAGAAAATCTTATACCTATGGGACAAGCTGAAGTAATAGAAGTAATTTCTCAAAATCCAATAAAAGTAAAAATGAAAGTAGAAATTTTTCCAAGTATAGAAATAAAAAATGATTATAAAAAAATCAAACTTGAAAAAACAAATGTAGAAGTAAAAGATAGTGAAGTTGAACAAGCTCTTGAAGAAATACAAACTAGATTTACTAAATTTGAAAAATGCAGTGAAAATGAAGCTTGTAAAATGTGAGATAAAATTTTTATAGATACTGAATGATTTGATAAATCTGGAAATTTCTTAGAAAATACTAATATGTCGAATTATCCTATTATATTAGGATCAAACATACTTGTTCCTTGATTTGAAGAAAAAATTGCTTGAGCAAAATTATGAGAAGAATTGGAACTTGATATAGTTTTTCCTAAAGATTATCATAATTTAGCTTTTGCATCAAAAGAAACTAAATTTAAAGTAAAAGTAAATTCTATAGAAAAAGCTATTAAACCAGAATTTACTCCTGAATTTATAGAACAATTAAGAGGTAAAAAACTTGATTTGGAATGATTTAAAGAACTTGTAAAACGAGAATTATTTGATGTAAAAGAATCAAATGCTAGATTAAATGATGAAAATAAACTTATAGAAGAATTACTTAAAATTTCTACTATAGATTTATGAGAAAAAATGATAGAAAATCAAGTAGATAAAGTATTTGAAGAAATAAAAGAAGATATATCTAAATCTTGAGCAAAACCAGCTGATTATATTTCTTCTTTATGAATGACTGAAGAAACATATAAAGAAACAAATGTAAAACCAATTGCTATAAAAAGATTACAATGAGAACTTCTTTTATATAAATTAAATGAACTTGAAAAAACAGAAGTAACAACTGAGGAATTAAATGAAGAAATACAAAAAGTATTTGAAAGATTTTCTTCTGAAGATGTAATAGCTAGATTAAAAGAACTATACAAAGAATGAACTAAATATTAT
>JAQVPN010000001.1 GCA_028702055.1 Candidatus Altimarinota bacterium
TTTACTCAAGTAGATCAATCAATTAATCAATTATTGTCTAAATTATATGATGTTACATTTAAAGCATCTCATCTTGATTTTAGTGTCAAAATATTTGATTTTACATTTGATAAAATTTTTCAAGAAGTATCTTTTGAAACAAAAGAAGCTCTAAAATAAAAATCGGCATCTTTATCTTTTGTAGAAAAAATCATTTCTGCTTTTCAATTTTTTGCTTTTACTTTTATATCATTGAAAACAATATATTGTTTTACTTTTTCCAAAGCTCAAGAATTATTTAATTCTGTTCAATAAACTGCTTCTTTATTATAAATAGTTTCTCTATTTGAAACACTTAAATCTTTTGTTGCATCTTTTGCAACATCAACTCTAAGAAGCTCCAATCATATATCAGAAAATGTATCATAATCCATCAATTTTCAATTCACATCAAGAATATCTGCTTCTAAATTTCAAGTTGTATTATAAGAATATTTTTCATTGTTAGATAATAAATTTATAGAATTTATTTTTTCCTGACAATCTATAACTCAATTTTTATTAGAATCTTTATTACAAGAATCTAATTCATTTTGACTTGATTCACTCAATCAAATAGTTTCAGATCCTCAACAAGATCATAAATTCATTCAAATTTTAGGCGGCAATAAAGAAGTCAACCGACACATAACTGCCGGAATCCATTGCCAAAGAGGAACTCATTCAGGGGGACCACAAGAACTATTATTATTTTCTTCAACTTGTGATCAGATATTTGTAGATAATAAACTATTATTTAATGCTACATTTTTAGCTATAATATCAGCATAAGGATTGTCAGCAGATTTAGCTGGATCAATATTTACATACATATTTTGAGCATCTCAAGAAGCTCAAAGATATGCAATTTCATACATTTTTTTGTTTGCTGGAAGTGGAAATTTTATATTATTATTTCAAAATTGATCAGATAAATAATTTTCAAAAACAAATTTATATTTTGCTGATACAGAATTTAATTTTGTCCAATAAAGAGAAAAAACAAGTGTATCTAAATAAGATAAAGTTTTAGTATCTCAATCAATATTAAGTGTTTTATCTGGTTTTGATTCAAATATTTTATATAAATCTATATCTCGGTTTGGATAATTTCAAGTTTTTAATAAAGTATATAAAGAACTATCTTTTCAAGCTAAATTATTTGGATTATTTGCTTTTATTTTAGCATTTATTTCTACTGATTTTTTATCTAAATATTCTTTTAGCGATTTTTTAATACCATCAATAGTTAAATTAGAAGAGACATCTGTTAATCTATATAAATATGGATAATTAATTTTATCATAAGTTCAAACGGCACTTATAAAATCTATATATCTATCTCTATCAACAGGTAAATTTGGAGCAGTTATAGCCTTAATTTGAGAAGTTAATTCTGCACTTGTTGGAGATTTATGCTGTATATATGATGGAATTTGTTTAAATGGAATAGATAATTTTCAATCACTACATCATAATCAATTACATTTATCTTCTTTATATAAATTTTCAAAAGTTTTTGTATAAGAATAATTTTTATTTGTTGTAGAACAAGACCATCAAATTCTAGATTTTCAATTAATAGGAACACTATAAGTTGTTTCACAAGATTCTGAAGAAGCTGAATAATCTTGTACTTCTGTAACTATAAAATTATTTGAAAGACAATTTAGTGGAGATAAAACTTTGCTATTATCACTTATTTTTTTAGATCATCCTATATCAAAAATTGGTGTTATTGATTTAGTTAAATCATGACTAGATAATTTTAAATCTCAAGAATTCATAGAACTTGTATCCAAGTTAATTGGACTATTTCATCAAAACCGACCGGCTGTTTGATTTCCACAAGTTGCTTTTTCTGAAGTTAATTTAGAAATATCTGATTGAATTAAATTTATATTTAATCATCTATTTGCTTCAACTAAATTTCAAGAATTAGTATTTGATCATCTGTAAATACTACAATCTTCAGCTGTATTTATATTTGATGCTTGTTGTCAATAAATTATGTTTGTATAAGTATCTGTACCACAAGAATTATTATCTTTTATTTCTGTAGGAATAGCTATATTTCTAGATAATCAATTTTTTACTAAATTATCTATATTTTTTTCTAGTTCATTATTTGCATCTTTTACCATTATTCTAGATATTTCATCTAAATTTGTAATAAGAGCCGGTGAAAGATCAACTGAAACTGTTGTTCCTGTTCAATTATATCTTCATGCATTATGAACATATTCTTTCATTTCTCAAATACTGGAAGAATTAAAAATTTCAACAAATCTTTTTATAGTTTTTGTTATAATATCTTTTGTTGTTATATCTGGAGTATTTGTTAAATCTGGTCAACTAGAAGAAAATTGTGATAAATCAAAATCAAGTCAAAGAGCTGAAATCATAGATTTTATTTCTTCGTTTGAATTTCATAAATAAGAATCAGTTAATTTATTTGCAAGATATTTATAAAATCTGTTATAAGAAATATCTTCTAAATTATTTAAAAAATTTAAGTATCAATTATATTCTTGTAAACTTACAGCTTCTTGTTCTCTAATAGAATCAAAATAAAAAACATATGGTTTATTATTTTTTAATAAATCAGATGAAAAATTTCAAGATTTTGTATAATAATCGTGATCTTTATTAAAAAATTTTTTCAAATCTTTTACATCATCTGATCTATTTCAAGTATTTGGTGAAATAAAACTATGCCAAATTTCAGCTTTTAAATCTGATTTTGAAGAAGAATTTTTTTCATATTTTTTTGTTTTTGAATTATAAATATATGATTTATCATCAAAATCTAGATAAGGAACAACTGATTTTTGTGAGCTATTTCAATTATATAAAATTGGAAGTGGAATATTTCAAACAAAAACTGCTCAAACAAGAGAAGATTCTCAAGATAATCAGTTTATTCATTTATATCATTCTAAATAAAGTTTTTCTAAAAGTGATGCTATATTATGAGGATTTTCAGTTGATTTAGTAGGAAAAATCATCACTTTTGTCATAGAAAGTGAATTTTGTATATCCTCGGCATATCTATCTATTTCTGTTTTTATATCGGATGAAAAAATACTTGTATCATACAAATCTTCATCAACAATTAATGCAACAATGTTATATCTGTTATTATCAGCAGCAAAAACATTTTCTAAAAATGAAAAAAAAGGAATTCTTATAGTAAAAGAGACAAGAATAGAAAAAATTAGAAAAGAAGAAGTATATCTTTGTAATTTAGAATAATTCATAAACTTTAGTTTTTATATTTAATATTAATATTTTTTGTTTATTTTGTTTTTATTTTTTTATTTGTTTTTATTTTAAATTATTGTACATATATTTTGAACAAGATTTTACTATATTTTGCTTTTTTTACAAGATTTTTTGTAGAAAAAAACAAAAAGAATTATGTTTATTAAATAAACATAATTCTTTTTGTTTTTTAAATATATAAATTAATTCATTTTTTGGCTTAAATAAAAGATATTTAATCAGAAGCAATAACTAATCAAATAACTTTTTTTATTCAATTATTTTTAAGTATTTTTCATATTTCATTTAAAGTAGTTCATGTTGATACAACATCATCAACAATAATAATAGTTTTTCAATTTATTTTTTCTAAAACTTTTTTATTTATAGAAAAAGATTTTTCTAAATTTTTTAATCTTTCTGATTTATGTAATTTTGACTGACTTTTTGTATATTTTATCTTTTTTATTAAATTATTTTCATAATTTATTTTAGTATATTTTGAGATATTTTTGGCCAAAATTTCAGATTGATTATATCATCTAAATATTTTTTTAAGGAAAAACATAGGTCGAGGAATAATTAAATAATCCTCTGTTTTTTCTATTTCTATATTTTTCAAAAGTAAATCTCAAAGATAAATAGAAAAATCATCTATTATATCTTTTTTATTATAGTATTTTGAGTTTTTTATAAGTTTTTTTATAGTTTTATCTGAATAATGATTTAAAACTATTATATTATCAAGAAAAAAATCATCATCATGACAAGTAGGATGTATTTTAAAATTTAATGATTCCTTTTTACAAAGATAACAATAAGATTTATGTTTTTTAGTTTTTTCTAGACATTGTGGACATAAAAAATATCATATTTGTCAACAATTATAACATTTTTTTGGTGTAATAATATCTTTAATAAATTTTATAAGCATAATTATAATTCCATAAATAATTTAGATAAACTATCTATTCAAAATCAAGTAGCTCATTTAGAATATAATCAATAATTTTCAGGATAATTAGCAACTCAAGCGATGTCTATATGTATAAATTTTTCTCATTTATCACAAAAATTTGCTAAAAATGCTCGTCACATAGTGGCTCATGCATAAACTCATTCAGATAAATTTTTTATATCACTTATTTCTCATTTAGTTTTTTCTATATAAAAATTAGAAAATGGTAATTGCCAATATTTTTCAAAATTATCTTTTGATTGCTCTAAAAGTTTTGAAATAATATATTTATCAGTTCACATAATTCAAGCATAATTATATCAAATTGCATACATACAAGCTCATGTTAAAGTAGCAACGGTCATCATATAATCAAGTTTATAATTATCTGATAAATAACTCATGGTATCAGCTAATACTAATCTTCATTCTGCATCTGTATTTTTTACATCAACGGTTTTAGAATTATATGCTTTTATAATATCACTTGGTCTATAAGCTGAACCAGAAATACTATTTTCAACAAGTGGAAAAGCTGCAATAATATTTATTTTTAAATCTTTTGTATCAAGTTCTTTCATAGTATAAAAAACTGTTGCTGCTCAAGCCATATCATCTTTCATATCATATATGTGATTTTCTGGTTTTAAATTAATTCAACCAGTATCAAAAACAACTCATTTTCAAATAAATCAATAAGTTGGATATTCTGGATTAACTATTTTTTCTAAAATAACTAAATATGGTTTATTTTCTGATCATTTTCAAACAGAATCTATTAAATTTAATCATTTTTTTCTAATATCAGAATGATCTAAAATTTTTATTTTAGTATTTTTAAAATCTGTTTGTTTTACTAAATCTACTATTTTTTCTGGAGTTTTATCACTAGTTGGTGTATTTACTAAATTTCTACAATCAATTATATTTTCTAATGTTTTTTGTCTTTTTTCTAAATTTTCTTGATCTTCTTCATTTTTTATAAAAATATTTATATTATCTATTATTTTTTCTGTTTTATAAAGATTAAATTTATATCTTGATAAAATACAAATATCTAATATTTTTTCTAAATTATTTTCACTATTTGAAATTATAGTAAAATTTTCTCCTAATTTTATAATTTCACTTGAAATATATTCAATAAAATTTTTTTTAGTTTTATCTAAAAAATTTATAATAAAAACTTTATCAAAATTTTCATTTCAAACAAAAAATTCAAAAGTTTTATTTTCTTTTTTTTCTAAAAATTCTTTTTCTTTTTCTAAAAATTTTTCTTCTAATTCAAAAGTTTTTAATATTTCTAAATCAATTTCTTCTTCAATTATAAAAACTAAATTAGAATTTTTTATATTTTGTATGTTATTTACAATATTTATCATAATTATTTATTTAAAAAATAAGTTTTAATGTTTTTCATTTTATAGTAAGAAACAAAAAAGTAAATAGAATCTAAAAATAAAATGGTTCCCATATTTAAAATATCAAAATTAAAGCTTAAATAAAGCAAAATTCAAATTATATTCATAAAATAAGAATAAAAAATTATGATATAATAATCATATAAATATTTAAATTTTATTTTATAAGCAAGTCAAATAAAAGAAAAAGCTAATAAAAAATTAATAATAAAAAATGTTATTCAAGTAAAAAAAACAAATCAATTATAAGAAAATAATAAAAAATAAATTATAAATAAAAATGAAAAGATAGAAATTATAAAAGATAAATAGTTTTCTAAATGATAATGAAAATAATAATTTAAAATAATTGAAATTATAAAAAATAAAATTATAGAAAAATCTAATCAATAAAAAATTAAATAAATTATAGAAAATAAAATTCAAAAATATAAAAATAATATAGAAATAAATCTAAGTATAATTTTATTTTTTATAAAAATATTTATTTTTGGTAAATAAATAAAAATAATATAAGAATAAAAAATAGATAAAATAGATAAAGAAAAGAAAATTGTTTTAGAAAATCAAAACAAATAAGTATTTATTAAATAAATTAAAAAGAAAAAACTAAAAAAAATTACATAAAAAATTGAAAAATTTGAACTTATTTTATTTTTTAAAAAATTATCAAAATAAAAAATTATTAAAGATGAAAATATTATCAAAAACGAATTTATTATATCAATAAATCATAAAAAATTATTTTTACTTAAAATAATAAAAATAAATAAAATTATATAAAAAAATGAAAAAAGATTAGAATTTATTCTTAAAAAATCTTTAGATAAGTTTGATTTTTCTGATATAAAAAAGAAAAATATTATCAAAGAATTTACTAAAAAAATAAAATATGAAAAATCTATTTTTAAAAAATATGAAAAGATTGAAAGTGAAATATAAAATAAAATAAATCAAAAATGATATGAAAATCTTTGAATTAAATTAAAAAATTCTTTTTTATTTATAGAAAAAGAAAAATTTGATAATATAATTTCTTTTTTATCTTTTTTATTAGAAAAATTTAAAAAATGAAAAAATAAATAAAATCATATTAAAAAATATCAAATTATTTCTATAAACAAACTTCAAGTAAAAGATGAAAAATAAGGATTTCAAGTTTTATAAAAAAATAGAAAAATTATAGAATATAAAACTCAAATAAATAAAAATATATATGACATTTTAATTTATTATTCTAAATAAATTTAAAAAACTTCTAAATTAAATTTAGAAGTTTACCATGAAGAATATAAATATAAATGAAAATATTGCAAAATTAAATATTATAGTTTTTAAACTTTTAGAAAAATTTAAAAATAAATAAATTAAAATTAAAAAAATTAAGTATTTAATTGTTATAAAATTTATATTATATTTTAAATTTAAAAAATTATTTAAGTTCAAAAAAAATATAAAAAACAATGAATATAAAAATAAAAAATAAAAAATTGGTTTTTTAATAATATAAAAAATATCATTTAATAATCTTAAATATTTTTCATAAGTATTAACAACTCTTGTATATGAAAAATTTTCTTCGCTTATTTTTAAATTTAATAATTCTATATTTTGATTAACTAAATTTGTTTTTATTTTAAATAATTCTACATATTTTTTATTTTCTTCTGAAGAAAATAAATATTTATTTAAATTTAAATAAAATTCTTTTTTTAATTTTTTTCTTAATTTTTTATATCTATTTAAAAGTAACAGATTTTTTTGATAATAATAAGTTTTTTTATCTAATTCTTTTTTTTCTTTTATTTCTTTTTTAAAATTATTATCAAAAAATTTTTTTAATTTATTAATAAATTTTTTTGATAAATAAATTAAATCTTTATCTCTTTCTATAAAAGTTTTTTTAGATCAAATTTTTTTAAGTAATTTATTAGTTTCATTTAAAACTAGAGATAATTCTTTAGTTTTTTTATTTTCTAAAACCCTAAGTTCTATTTCTCATATTTTTTTTAAAGCTAATTCTCATATTTCTTTTAATTTTGATATATTTGAAGAAGTTTTTATTTTTATTATATTATTATAAACTGAAGTTAATTTTTCTAATTCATCTCTAGTTAATTCTTTATCAATTTTTAAATCTATTATGTTTTTAAGTTTTTTTAATATAAATTCAATTAATTTATAAGTTTCTTCTAATTCTTTTTTAGCATAAAAATTTTCTTGTTTTTGATCTTTTTTTGTTTCGTTTTCATTTTCTTTTTTTATTTCATTTTTATTTATATTATTTCATTTATAAATAATATATTGTTTTTCTATGATATTTATAAGATTTATTTTTTCTAATTCACTATAATCTATTTTATCATAAATATATTTTACTTTATATCATAATTCATCTTTTAATTTAATATAAGCTTTTAATATATCATTTGATTTTATATTTCATTTTTTTTCTTCTCAATTATTATCTATAATTTCAAAATAAAAAGATTGTCCAGACACTTCAATATTACCTATCTCTGAAATAGTTAATATTGAATATCATTCTTTATGTAATTTTTCTTTTAATTCTAGCTCAGAATTAGATTTTATTACAAAAGTATATTTTTTTCAGTCTTTTGATACTTCTACTTTAAAATTTTGCATAATTAAGCTGTTTTAATTTCTTGAGGATTTAAAAATTTAGCAAATATATCTGCTAATGCATTATTTTTTTCTTCATCTAAAGATTTACAAAATTCTACAGTTCTTATATTTCATAAAGAATTTTCTCAAAGAGAATTTAATTTAAAATCAATAGGATTAATATTTTGAATTTCTGGATTTTTTATAGTATTCATATAATTAAATATTACTAAGTAAAAATGAAAAAGAATTTATTTCTTTTTGTTTTTCTGTCGCTTCTTTTTTTCTTAATCAAGAAATAGTTGAAAAATTATCTTTTGATATATTTTTTATTTCAGTCATTTCTATTTCTTCAACGAAAGATCGTACTGATTTATAAAGATTATCTAATCATTTTTCATCAAGTATATCTAAAGTATTTATATAAAGCTCTTTTTGATTTTCAGAAATTTTTATATTTTTAATCATTGTTAAAAGTACTTTTTTTTTCTTACTTAATTCATTTTGCTTTCTTAAAAAATTTATAAGCATATTTTTATAAATTACAAATTATATATTTCTTTTTCATTTTAACATTCTTTTTATTATATTTCAAATATTTTAACATTCTTTTTATTTTATATATTCTTTTTTTATATATTTATATATATAGTAATAGTTATAATAAGTTTTGTTAAAAACTATTTTAGTATATATAAGCTATTTATTTGTTAAAAAATAAAATTTTTATATAAAAACAACTTTTTTTTCCTTTATTTAAAGCATTTAAAATTTTAACATTATTTTAACTAATAAATAAATAATAATATTGACTTGTTTTTTAGACTTAAATTTATATATTTCAATTTATAAAAATTTATTAAATAATTTAATTAAAAAAAATATGGAATCAAAAAAAATAAAGAATTTTATCTTAATTTTTATAATGTTTTTAACAAGTTTTATACTAGGGTTTAATTCTTATTATTTTAGCTTAAATAAAGAAATATGAACCTATTTAGATAAAATAAACTTTGTTAAAAACTATACTAATTTAGAAAATAATCAAAATAATAAATTATTATCTGATTTATTACTTAAAAAAGATTTAGATTTAAATAAATTTTGGGAAGTATATAATTTGATAAGTAAAAATTATTATTCTTCTGATACAATAAAACAAAAAGATTTAGTTTATTGAGCCACTAAATGACTTGTAGAATCTCTTTGAGATAAATTTTCAGAATTTATGGTTCCAGAGGAAAATAAAAAATTTTCAGAAAGTTTAAGTTGAGATTTTGAATGAATTTGAGCTGTTGTTGATAAAAATGAAATGTGAGTAATAGTTGATAGATTAATAAAATGATCTCCTGCTTTAAAAGCTGATATAAAAAAATGAGATATTATTATAAAAGCAAATAATGAAGATTTATCTGAATTATCTTTATATGATGCCGTTGATAAAATAAAATGAAAAGCATGAACTAAAGTAGATTTAATTATTTTTAGAGCTTGAGAAAAAGAACTTTTAAAAAAAGAAGTAACTAGAGAAAAAATAACTATTCCTTCTGTTGATTCTAAAATTTTAGAAAAAACTAATTTATGATATATATCTTTAAATATTTTTGGTGAAAATACAGCAAGTGAATTTAATACAGCTTTGGAAGATTTAAAATCTAAAAAAGTTTCTTGAATAATTATAGATTTAAGAGATAATTGAGGTTGATATTTACAATCAGCTGTTGATATTTTAAGTAATTTTACATCTAAATGAAAATTACTTGTAACAACAAAATATAAAAATTCTTATTTAAATAATTATTATTATTCAGATAATATAGGAGATCTTACAAAAACACCTCTTGTAGTGTTGGTAAATGAAAATACTGCAAGTGCTTCAGAAATTACAGCTTGAGCTCTAAAAGACTATAATTTAGCTATAATTACAGGTAAAAAATCTTATGGAAAATGATCTGTTCAAGAACCATTTGATTTATGAGATTGAAGTATGTTAAAACTTACAATTGCAAAATGGTATACTCCAAAAGATTATAATATAGATAAACAAGGTATAAAACCAGATATTGAAATAGATTTTAAAAAAGAAGATATAGAAAAAAAATATGATAGACAACTTGAGGAATCTAAAAATATTTTAGAAAAATTTATAAAAATTTGAAATATTGCAGCTACTATTGAACAATATAAAAAAGAAAATAATATAAGTAATTCTTGAAGTACGACTTCAACTTGAAAAATTAATTAAAAATTTTTAATAAAAAATCCAAAATATTTTTGGATTTTTTATTTATTTTATATAATCGTTTTAATATTTTTTAATCAAAATAATTTATGCTAAAAAATAATGATTCAATAATTTTTGATTTAATTCAAAAAGAAGAAAATAGACAAGAAACAGAAATAGAATTAATAGCAAGTGAAAATTATGCTTCGCTTGATATACTTGAAGCCGCTTGAAGCATTTTATCAAATAAATATTCAGAATGATATCCAGGAAAAAGATATTATGCTGGACAAGAAAATATAGATAAAATTGAACAAATTGCTATTAATAGGGCAAAAGAAATATTTTGAGCTGAATATGTAAATGTACAACCACTTTCTTGAAGTCCTGCAAATTTAGCAGTTTATCTTGCATTTTTAAAACCATGAGATAAAGTTCTTGGTTTAAGTCTTGATCAAGGTTGACATCTTAGTCATGGACATCCTCTAAATTTTTCATGATTATTATATGAAATAATTCCTTATACTCTTGATTCAAAAACACATCTTATAAATATGGACGAAGTAGACAGACTTGCAAGTGAAAATAAACCAAAAATGATAATTGCAGGATTTTCTGCTTATTCTAGAGATTTAGATTGGAAAAGATTTAGAGAAATTGCAGACAATGTTTGAGCAATTTTAATGGCAGATATAAGTCATATTGCAGGATTAATTGCAGGATGAGTTTTAGAAAATCCAATTCCATATTGTGATGTTGTAACTACAACTACTCATAAAACTTTGAGATGACCAAGATGAGCTATTATTATGAGTAAATGAATTTATGAAAAAGAAATAGCTAGAGCTGTTTTCCCATGAGTTCAATGAGGTCCACATGAAAACCTAATTGCAGCTAAAGCTGTTGCATTTGCAGAAGCTTTAAAACCAGAATTCAAAGTTTATGCTAGACAAGTTATAGACAATGCCAGAGTTTTAGCTTCAGAATTACAAAATCACGGATTTAAAATAATTTCAGGAGGAACAGATAATCATCTAATCTTAGTTGATGTTTTTGGAAGTTTTGGAGTTACTTGAAAAGAAGCAGAACTTGCTTTGGAAAAAGTAGGATTATCAGCAAATAAAAATATGATTCCATACGATACTAGAAAAGCTCTAGACCCATCAGGAATAAGAATAGGAACACCAGCTGCTACAACTAGAGGAATGAAAGAAACAGAAATGAAAGTTATAGCAAAAATATTTACAGAAGCTATAAAAAATAAAGATAATGAAACTAAATTATCAAGCTTAAAACAAGAAGTACTAGAAATGTGTGGAAGATTTCCAATTTATAAGTAAAAAAATTAAAAAAAAGAAAGGCCACTTTTTCAAGTGGCACATAATAGTCTAATCTTCAATTGAAGAAGCTATGAACCCAATACCTATAATAATAGGTGCCATTGTTTCAAATATACCTGTATGGTTTGTAAAAAATACAGAAATAATTGATAAGAAACCTAATACTCTTAGATAAATTTTATTTTTTCTAAAAGACCATAGTTTGTTTAACATTTTTCACTCCTTAAGTAAAGATAGACTATACAAAACGAATAGTCCATCATTGATTTTAATTTTGCAAGATGGATTCTTACAATTTTGTAATTAGATTCTATCATATATATTTTTAAAAAGCAAAAATTATACTAATTATTAATTCCATGAAATAAAGAGGAATATATAAAATTAAATAATGATGATATTTTAGAAATAAAAAAAACAAATAGAATTAAATTTAGATTTATAAGTAATTTTAAAAATATGGAGTATTTAGACATAGTAGATGAAAATGATAATGTTATTTGAATAAATACAAGAAAAGAATCTTATCAGAATCAAACTACAAATAGAACAGTTTCAGTTATTATTTTAAATAGTGAATGAAAAATATTATTACAAAAAAGAGCTTCAACTTGTAGTTTTATGCCTTGAGCTTGGTCTATATCTGCAGGCGGGCATGTTTCAAGTTGAGAAAATTATAAAGAATCAGCAATTAAAGAATTAAAAGAAGAATTATGAATTTCTTGTAATATAGATTTTGTAGATAAATTTTATTGAGATAGATTATTAATAAATTGAAAATATAGTAAATTCAATAAATCTCATTTCTTTTTTGATTCTATTTTTAAATGAATTTATGATTGAGAATTTAATTTTTTAAGAGAAGATAATGATGAAGTTGATGATATAAAATTTTTTAATTTTGAGGAAATAAAAAGTCTTATAAAATCAGATGAACTTATTATGCCATTTTCTGTTTATATTTTAGAAAAATATTTTTTATGAAAAAATTAGTTAGAGATAAAATTCCTGAAATAATAGCTTCAAAATGAGAAAAATGTGAATATTTTATTGCTGATGATAATTCTTATGAAGTCTCTTTATTGGCAAAAATTTTAGAAGAAGCTATTGAAGTTTCAAAAGCTGAAAATGATACAGAATTAAAAGAAGAAATCGCTGATTTATATGAAGTAATCGATGCTTTTATTAAATATAAAAATTTTTCTCATGAAGAAATTCTAGAGATTCAAAAGCAAAAAAGAGAGAAAAAATGAGGATTTGAAAAAAAAATTATTCTAACTAAATATTAAAAATTTATGATAACAAATTTAGAAAATAAACTAAAATTTATAGAACTTGTTGATGAAATGAAAAATATTTATAGAACAATTTCATTAAAATCATGAAGAAAGGAAAATGATGCAGAACATACTTTTCATCTTGCTATTATGTGTTTTGTTTTTTTAGATGATTTCCCATTTTTAAATCAAGAAAAAGTAATTAAATTAGCTTTATTACATGATATTGTTGAGATTTTTGCTTGAGATACTTATGTCTATGATGACAATATGTTGTCTACAAAAAAACAAAGAGAATTAGATTCTTTAGCTAAAATAGAAGAAATTTTATGAAAAGAAGAATTTCAAAAATTTAAGATTTTAATAGAAGAATATGAAGAAAAAACAACAAATGAAGCAAAATTTGTATCTCAACTAGATAAATTACAACCAATTATTCAAATATATATGACTTGATGAAAAGATTTTTTTGAATATAAAACTGATACAAAAAGACTTTTAGAAGATAAATATTATAAAATTAATTCAGAATTTTGATTTGATAAAATACTCGATATTTATTTTAAAAAAATGAAAGAATGAAATATGTTTTATAATGAAGTATAAAAATGTTAGAAATATTTAAAATTCTACTAAAAGAAATAAAAATATTTGCCAAATCTAATTGGTGGATTTTTGTTATTTTTGCTTTGAGTTTAGTTATGATTTACAAAACAAATACGGGAAATATTTTTGAAATAAGTCTTGTTTTTTGTATGCATTTTTTTGGTGATTTATTTGTTATGATGATGGCTTATTATTTTTCAGTTAAAAATAATAATAAGCGATTAATTTTTCAAATATTACAGGTTTTTGTTTTCACTTCGTTATGATTATATGCCTGATTTAGTGCTTGAAAATGGCATTATTTATTTCCACAAATAGTTTTTATTTTACCAGCTATTAAATTATATTTTTTAGAAATTAAGGGGAAAAACATTGATTATTTAAATTGGAAATTATCATTTATATTAAATTTATTAATAATAGTAGTAAATTATTATTTAAATTTGCTTACAAATATATTTTCTTTTATACAAATAGTTTGATTTGTATTTTTTTCAATAGGACTTATATTAATAAATGATAAGGAAAAATATTTATTTAGTTTGGTTTGAATATTTTTTATATCATTAGGTTGATTAAATGTTGTTATAGATTCTTTTTTAATTTCAAATATAAAATGAATAGATATTTCATATACTTTATTACCAATTACTGTTTTGGTGTTTTATTTAAAAAATTTAAAAAAATTTATAAATTAAAAATTATGATTATAAGAGAAGCAAATATAAATGATTTAGAAAAATGCGAGGAGCTTAGCCAAATGCCTGAGCTAATTTGGGCATCAGAACAATATTACACAAAAGATTTTCTAGAAAGCTATCTAGAAAATAATGAATGATGTTTTTTAGTTGTTGAAATAGATAATGTAATTATTTGATATTTACTTTGAGAAAAATTAAAAG
Source organism: Candidatus Altimarinota bacterium (assembly GCA_028702055.1). GTDB lineage: Bacteria > Patescibacteriota > Gracilibacteria > BD1-5 > UBA6164 > JAQVPN01. The sequence continues at coordinate 14,636 of JAQVPN010000001.1, forward strand.
CAAAATGAAGTATTATTTGGAGCATGTGAATAGAAAAAGAATATAGATGAAAATGAATTTGAAGTAAATTACTTAAAACTTTTGAGAAAAATATACAAGATGATTGATATGAATGGACTTATTTAGTATGAAGAACAGAAAGTGAAGAATTAAAACAATTCTATTCTAAAAACTGATTTTCCGTTTGAAAAAATAATACTGAATATGAAAAATTTTTTTAATAAATTTAAAATAAAAAAATGTTAGATACTAAATATTATGATGATAAACAAATGCCATTAGAATCAAATTCACTTTTAAAGTGGATGTGGTTTTTTGTTTCGCCTTTTAAAACAAAATTTTTCTTATTTTCTATAAATAGGATTATATTTTTTTCTAGTTTTGCGATATCTCCATTTTTTATAACTAAACTTATTGATTTTATCGGATCTTCAGATTTTAAAACAAATCCTAATATTGCATATAATTATATAATTTGAATATGATTATTTATATTATTTTCAGCTTGTATAGGATATCTAAGAAAATATGAACAAATGTTTTATGATAAATTAAAGAGAATATTTTCTATATTTGCTATGAGTCATACTATGAATATACAATTATCTTGGCATGAAAATCAGGCAACTTGAAATAAAATACAAAAAATATTTAAATCAAGAGATTCCTTAAAAGATTTATTAAGACTTTTTTATTGAGAATGATTACGTTTTATTGTAAATATAGTTGTAATTTTTACTGTAATATCTCTAAATGCATCATTTATATTTATTATTTTTATTTTTCTTTATATTTTATCATTTTTGATATTAGCTATTTTAACATGAAAAAAACAGTGAAAAATAGAAGATATAGTTAATATTTTTTTTGAGGATGTTATGTGAAAAATCTATGAATTTGCTTCTTCTATAATAACTGTTAAGTTTTTCTGATTACAAAAATTTGTAAAAAATAAAACTATTGAAGTTGAAACTATTCAAATGGAAAATACATCTAAATTATTTCATACAATTCAAACAAGATGGGTTATTTTAAATGGTTTTGCTGCCTTATGATTTATGTTAATCTCTATTTTTGCTATTCATGAAAGAATTTTATGAACTATAAGTACTTGAGTTTTAATAATGATTATTTGGTATACTCGGGAAGTTTGGGGTTTGGTAGATTCTATTTGAGATATTTATGAAACTTTTATTTGAGACAAAAACTGATTTATGAGACTTGTTGAACAGTTAAAAATTCCAAAAGAAAAATTAGATTTTGTAGAATTTAAAGATTTTCCTAAAAATTTTAAAAAAATGAAATTTGAAAATGTATATTTTTGATATTGAGAAAAAAATACTTTAAAAAATATAAATTTAGAAATAAAATCTTGAGAAAAAATAGCTTTAGTATGAAAATCGTGAGCTTGAAAATCGACATTTACAAAATTACTTTCAAAACAATTTATAGTAGATTCTGGAAATATTTACATAGATAATATAGATATAAAAAATATAGAAAAACTTAGTATTACAAAGCACAGCTCAATAGTTTTACAAGATACAGAACTTTTTAATATTTCTATAAAAGATAATATATTACTTGATTTTGATTGAAGTGAAAAAGAAAAAAACCAAGTAGTACAAAATGCTTTAAAAATGTCACATTCAAATATTTTTGTAGACAAATTAGTAGACAAAGAAGATACTATAATATGAGAAAGAGGAGTAAAATTATCAGGTTGAGAGAAACAAAGAATTTGAATTGCTAGAGCAATAGCAAGAAATGCTGAAATTATTATATTTGATGAAGCAACTTCTTCTCTTGATACAGAAAGTGAAAGAGAAATACAAAAAGCTATGTGAGAAATTTTTGAATGAAAAACAGCATTTATAATAGCTCATCGTTTATCTACAATAAAGGATGTAGATAGAATTCTAGTTTTTGATAATGGACAAATTGTCGAAGATGGTAATTTCCAAGAATTACTTTCTATAAAAGATTGATACTTTGCAAAACTTTGGAATATGCAAAAATTAGATTAGTAAATAAAAATAAAAATTATGAATATTAGAAAAGCAAATATAAATGATATAAATATAATACTGGATTTGGATTTTCATTTTACAAGTGAGTATAAAAATTTTGAAAAAATTCAAGATGTTTCTTGGTCGAAGAAATTTTGAAAGAAATATTATGAAAATTTGATTTTAAATGAAGAAAACTTTGATGTAATATTAGCTGATATAGATTGAAAAATAGTTTGATATATGGAAGTAGAACACAATTATATAGAGGAAGAATTTAGAAAAGAAATTATTTCTAAAATAATAGAATTTTATGTTATAAAAGAATATAGAGATAAATGAATAGGAAGTAAATTATTTGATTTCTTTCAAAAAGAAGCCAAATCTAAATGATCAACAATGATTAGTATATATACTAATTTAGAAAATATAAAAGCTCAAAATTTTTATGAAACTCATTGATTTACTAAAAGAGCTGTTATAATGGATAAAAAAATATAATTTTATTTATATATTAACTATAATTATTATGAATTTTAAAATAATTCCTTTAACTAATGATTTAATAAATGAAAGTTTTTTTGAAACTCATTCAAATTTAAAAGATATAGAAAAATGAATTGAAGAAACAAAAGAATTATGGACACAACAATCAAAAAATCCAGATTATATTAGATTAGTGGCAGTAGAAGGAGAAAAAAATGTTATTTGAAGTATTTGTTGCCTACTTGAACAAAAATTTATTATAGGACATGTTATTTGGGGACATTTAGAAGATGTAGTTACAAGAAAATGATATGAATGAATTTGAATTTGAAAAGCTTTAGTTAATGAAGTCAGTAAAATAGCTAAATCTAGATGATGTAAAAAAATATGACTTAGTTGTAAAACTGAAAATATAGATTTTTATAAAAAATGTTGATATAAAATTTGAAGCAATAAAATGATTATAGATTTGTAATATATAAAAAGTTGTAATAATGTTTAATTTTCTTTTTCCAATTATCTCTATTTTATGAGAAGCTCTTTGAAATACATTTGATAAAATAAATTTTAATAAAACTAAATTAAAAGCACAAAATCAAATGTTTTTAGTATTTTTAATAATGGCTTTCGGATCTTCTTTGACTTTTATTTTTTGATGAAATAAAATACCACAATTTTCTTTAATGTTGATATTTCTAATAATAAGTATTGTTTTAATATCATTTTTTCAAAATATTTTTCAATTTCACTGAATATCAAAAAAAGATTTACAAACAAGAGAGCCTATAATTTCACTTCAACCAATTATTACAGTAGTAATTGCTTATATTATTTTCCCATCGGAAAGAGAAATAAAATATATTTTAGCAATTATTTTATCTGTATTAGTTCTTTATTTTTTTAAGTTTAGATGAAATTTGAAAATTTCTTTTGATAAAGGAATTTTACAAATATTTTTATGAGTTTTTACTGCATCAATATTAGCAAATTTATATAAATTTACACTTTGAATTGTTTCACCAGAATTTCTAACTATTTGTAGAACAATTGGTATTCTTATAATGCTTATTTTATTTAAACAAGTTGTTTTAAATAAATCAAATTTTAATACCAAACAGATAAAATATTGATTTTTAGCTTGATTTTTTTACTTTATTTGAGCTTTAGCGAATTTATATTCTATTAAAGAATTATGATTAACTTTCACAATATTACTATTATTTTTATGACCTGTTTTTGTTTTTCTCTTTAGTTTTTTTATACTTAAAGAAAAAGTTGAAATAAAAAATATTATTTCAAGTATAATTATCTTGTTTATAGTTATTATAACTATTTATTTATAATTTTTTTAAAAATGTTTTATTATATAATTATTTCTATATCTATACTTTTTTTATCTATTATTCCTGTAATAGTTGCTATAATTTCAAATTTTGTTTTCAAAGAAAAATTGTATCTATCTCAACGGATTTTGATATTTTTATCTTTTGCCTGACTTATTTTAATAAATTTATAAATTTATGAACTTACTACAAAAATTCCAGCACATTGACCAAAATCATAAATCAATGATTTTTCTTAATTGGATTTACACAACATGAGCAATTATTTCTTGAGTTTTTACAACATTTTATGTTTATAAACTTTTTTGAAATAGTATAGAAATAATATTATATTTTTTAATATTATCTTTAGTTTGATTTTTTATTTATTCGCTTATTTCTTTGTTAATTTGACCGATTTACAGAGTTTCTGAACATGTTTATGATTTAAGATCTATGGATTTTATAAAACATTGAGATAGTGATTTTTTTCCAGCAATGATACTTAGAGAGTTTATTTTAATAATATGAAGATTAATTCCTATAATATTATTAATTTTTATTTTAAATTTATGAAATTTTTCTAATAATAATTTATTAATTTTTATTCTTTGAACAATATTATTAGGACAATTTTTAGCATTTATTTCAATTTATATTTTTGAAAAGAAAAATAATTTTGAATAAAAAAAATCAGGATTAATCCTGATTTTTTTTATTCCATTCTTCATTCAATGATTTTTTCTAAATATTTATAAGCATTTAGTCTTAATATAAATTTTTTATATCAATCTTCTGTAAAACGAGTTATAGTTAATTGATATTCCATTGAAATTATTTTTTTACTAATTATTTCTTTTAAATTTTCATAAAAATTTTTCAAATCTTTTTCTTGTATTTTTGCTTCCATTTCTTGAAATTCTTTATCTAATCTTGAAGCATTTTTTTCTCCAATTTTAGATTTTAACGACATAAATTCATATAAATCTTCTTGTATTTTTATATCGGAATTTATTTTTTCTTTTGTTTCTTTACTTAATTTTCATTCACTAAATATTTTTAAATCTTCTATATCTTTTGCAAAAAATTCTAAATAATTTTTCCATTTATCTTTACTAGAATATTTATATTCAGAAGCATATTTTATCATTATTCAAGAAATATATTTTGCATATTTATCTTTTAGAGAATCAAGAAAAATTTCTTTTTTATTTATACTACAATTAGCATAACTTGTATGAGTAACTAATTCTCATCAAACTTCATTACACATAGTTTGATATTTTTCATCTATTTTCAAAGCATTTGCAGAGTTTAGTAATGCTATACTTACAAGTAATATAAAAACTAATTTTTTCATATTTTACAATTTTTTAAAAAATATTTTTGTAGCTAAATTTTAAAACGAAGAAAAATATAAATAGTGACAAACAAAAAAATCCTTATTTAATGAAATAAGGATTTTTATTTTATTTGTTATAATAATACATTGTGTAATTTTCTAAAATCATATATTTAAAAATTAATTTTCTTAAATTTTTTTGACTTTGAGAATAGTTTGAAGAATTAATATCTTGATATTTATTATAAAAATCTTCATAAGAATCAGATAAATAATTTAATCTGGCTATTTTTCATAAATCAGCCAATTTATTATAAACTCATTTATCTAATTTTTCAGTAAATCATTTATATTTTGGAAATGTTTTTTCCAGCTTTGCTTTTATTAAAATCTTTTCTTTTGCTATTTTTGTTATTTCTTGTTTAGAAAAAGAAAAATCTGTTATACTATTATAGTTAGAAGCATTTGATATGTTTACAGATAAAATAAATGCAATTAAAACAAATATTGTTTTTTTCATAATTTATAAATTTATTAAATAATAATAATCATATATATTTATAATAATCTTTGTATGAAAGTAAAGATTATTTTTAATTTGAAATAAAATAAAATTTTTCTATTATATACAAAATTTTATTAAATTACTAAAACAAATGAAAAAAATTTTATTTTTTATATTTTTTTTCCTTTTTATAAGAGAAAGTTTTGCTTATGAATATTCTAGAAAAGATTACTCTACATCTATCTGAACTTTTCAAATAAGACTTTTAAAAATAGATTTACTTTGAGATGACAGACTTGTTATTTGAATTTCTGATTCTTGAGAAAGTTTGTCTAGTTTAGTAAAAAGATATAATTGAAAAGCTTGAATAGAGTGAGCATTTTTTTGTCCTAAAGATTATACAAATTGTTGATGAAAAAATTTTACAAGTGCTGATAGATATTCATATTGAGAAAATTTTTCTAGATGGGAAGATACAGGAGATAGATATGTTTTTGCTATAGATAAAGATTCACTCGCTTTTTTATATCATTCATCTAAACTAAATTCGGAAATGAAAGATGAAATTTATATGTGAATTGGAAATCATCCGCTTATTTTAAAAGACTGACAAAGTATGTTGGAATATTATTATGACAGATGATTAATTGATAAAAAAATGCCTATAAATCAGCCTAAAACTTTTATTTGTTCTACTTCAAAACCCTGAGAAATTCTTATGTGAATGGTAAAATATGCTCATATGGATGATTTACCTACAGTTTTATCAGAAATTTGATGTGTAAATGCTTTGAATTTAGATGCAGGACTTACATTAGCTTTTTATAATAATTGAGAATATTATGTTTGACCTTGAAGAGATATGATGGATGCAGTAATTATAACAGATAAAATTTGAGATGAAAAAAATAAAAAAATAGTCAATTTGGCTCAAAATTATAAAAAAACACTTATTTCACAAATAAATAATTTAACTAAAGATAAAGCAAAAGTAGATATAATTTTGCAAAATGTAATAGACAAAATAGACATTTTATTAGACAAATCTAAATGAAATAGAAAAACTCTTTTAATTCTTTTAAAAAATGATTTGATGAAAGAATTATGAGAAACAATAGCTTATAAATAATTTAACTTTTAATTTTAGTTTTTATGTTTGATAGACTTACAAAAATTTTTATAGTATTTTTACCATTTTATGTGCTCTTTAAAGTATTTTTTGAATTTAAACTTTGAATTCCTTATTTGTCTTTTGTTAAAGAATTATTTATTGTTATTTTACTTTGAATAATGTCTTATGAATTTTATAAACAAAAAAAATTACCTAAATTTGATAAATTAGATTATTTAATTTTTGCTTATATTTTATATCTAAGTTTGGCTACATTATTTGCCCCACAATTTTTAGCTTCTTTCATTTATTGAGCTAGATATGATTTTGAATTTTTACTTGTTTTTCTTATATTTAAGCATTCAAATCAGTTTTTAAAAAATGATTTAAGATATTATGTTTGATTATTTTTGACATCATGAGCACGAGCTTTGATTATATGATTTTTAGCAAAATTTATTTGAGAATGAATTTTAACTTATTTATGATTTGGTGAAAATGTAAATAATTGGCAAGTTTGATGAACTATTCCAATTTATCAATGAGTAGAATGAACAGGAATTTATAGATTTCAATGAATTTTTGATTGACCAAATCAAGCAGCATTCTTTTTGCTTACCTATATAGGATTTTTGTTTTATTATTTTAAATGACAAAAAGATTATTATTTTTTACTTTGATTTTTATCTGTTTTTTTAGTTCCATTATTTATTTATACATTTTCTAGATCAGCTTTACTTTGAGTTATTATTTGAACTATTTTTGTATTTACATTAAATATAAATCATTTTTTTAAAAAACATAAAAAACAAACAATAAAATTCATTATAATCTTTTTAGTTTTTATTGCTTGATTTTGATTTCTTATAAAAGATAAAGTAGAAGATGTTGTTGTTAGAAAATCTTCAACAACATGACATGCTGAAAGAATGACAATTTGAATTAACAGATTTATTTCTTATCCTCTCGGGCAAGGTTTAGCTTCAAGTTGACCAGCATCAAGATATACTCATAATATAGAAGGGAAAAAACAAGAAGATTTTTATATACCGGAATCTTGGTTTATACAACAACTTGTAGAATGATGACTAATTTGATTTGTTTTATTTGTGTCTATAATGAGTATTTTATTTTTCTTTTTGCTTAATATAGATTTTGTTTTAGCCGTTATGTTTTTCGCTGTAATGATGATGAATTTATTTTTACATACTTTTGAAGCAAGCTATGTGTCTATATTATTTTTTATTTTAATTGCTATTTTATATTCTAAAAAAGAATAAATAATTAGATTAATCCCTCGTTTCGTTCTTTGGCATTCCATTTGGCAAAGGGAAAAATTAGAACAAAAAATCTCTCACTGAAAAAATGGGAGATTTTTTATTTCTCCTCCTTCTCAAGGAGAGTGGCTAAAAGCCAATGAGTTATACATTTTTTAGTTATAAACTATTTCTTTTATTTTATTTTCAAATTCTTCTTCACTAAATCTCAAAGCATTATTTTTTATATTTTCTTCATTATATACATTATTTTTTATATTATTATCAAAAATTTTAAATTTTTCTATAAAGTCACTTCAATCAATATTATTATAAAATTCTCAGGTAATTCACTCTAAAACAGTTTCTTTTATTCATCATTCTGATATTCCAAAAATAGCTTTTCAAGCAGCCATACACTCAACAATTGCTATTCAAAAATCTTCTACTCAAGTAAAAATTCATCAAATACTTTCTCAAACTATTTTAAACAAATCTTCTCAAGATTTATATCAAACAAATTCTATATTGTTTCATTTTACTAATTTTTTTAAATTTTCTTCTTGATTTCAAACTCAAACTATTTTTAGTTTTTTGTCAGGCATTTTATTAAATTTGTCTATAATTAAATCTACTTTTTTCCATTCAGTTAAAGCAGATATTGTTATATAATAATCTTTTGAGTTATACTCTTTTGTTTTTTCCATAAAACTTTTAGTATCAACTGGGGGGTATAAAACTTTACTATCATTTCTTTTATAATATTTTATAATTCTCTTTTGTGCAACTTTACTTGCGATCAAAGGAATATCTACTCTTTTACTTGCTATATAATCCCAAATTCTAAATTTTAGAAATAATTTATTTAGAAAATATCATTTTAATCATTTATCAAATCAAATCATTTTTTTATATTCATTTGTTTGATGCCATAAATATCATGAAGGAGAATGGTAATAAACAATAAATTTTGTTTCAGGTTTTGTAATTGCTCAATGTGCAAATCAACTAGAACTACATAAGACAACATCATATTCAGAAAAATCAAAACTTTCTATTGCCATAGACATAAAAGGTAGACAAAATCTTTGATTTTTTGTCCATTTATAAACTTTTTGAGTAATATTTGCTACTTTTACTTTTGATGCCGGAAATATGTCTCAAACTTTATTTTCGTCATAAATTAAAGTGTAAATAGGAGCCTCCGGAAATATTCTCATAAATTTTTCTACCACTTTTTCAGCTCATCCTTTTTTGATAAGCATTTCATGTAATATTGCTACTTTCATTTTATTAATTTTTATAAAATACTTTTTTATTATATTAATTTTTGATAATTTCAAAATTTTTAATAAAATATAATAAAATAATTTATTAATTTTCATTTTATGAAAAAAATAGTTTTAATTTTCTTCTTTCTTCTTTCTTTTTGAATTTGAAATGTTTTTGCTGTTAATGTTGATATATCTTTAACGGATTCAGTATTCTGAACTAATAATTCTCCTACAACTAGTCCTGTAACAAATAATAATCCATATCGACCTACAGTGAAAAATGCTAATAATTCATCACCCAGGCTTGATACAACAAATTCAACTGAGGACACTTCATTATATTGAGTTGACACTTCATGATTTTCTTCTAATCAATGAAATTCTTCTTCAACAACAACTTCTTGTGCTTGATGAAAAGAATCTTTATGTTCAGCTGATTTTGAAATAGATACTTCTTTATTTTCACCTGGTTGAAATAATTTTAAAAATAAATCTACTTCAAAAAAGACAATTGATTGATTTTTAACTACTCTGATACAAAAGTTAATGATAGCATTATGAAGTATTTCTTTATTTGTAATGATTATTTGATCATGATTTATGATTTTTGCTATGTGAAAAGATGATAACTTAAATAAATGAAAAACTATTTTTAAAGCTTGAATTATAGCTTTAGTTATAGCTTTATCTTCTTATATGATGGTTTCTTTATTGAAATATATTTTATATGCTAATAATTAAAAAATGAAAAAACTTATTATATTAGTATTTGTTTTAATTTGATTTATTTCATTTGATTTTACTTATGCAACTAGCACTATAAATTTTTTATGAAGTTCATCTAGTTCTGTTTGACCTGATGTTGCTTGAGCTTGATTGCCTTGATCTTCTTCATCTTGAGAAGCAATTGTTTCTACATATATTCCAAGAATTATCACTACAATTATAAAATATACTGCTGTTATTGCAGTAATATCAATAATAATAAGTTGAATAATGTATATGTTATCATTTTGACGAGAAGATAAGGCTAAAAAAGCTAAAAGTTGGATTATTTATTCTCTTGTTTGAGTTTTGATTTCAGTTTCAGCTTATGCTATAATTAATCTGATTAATTCTATAAAATTATAATTTTATGAAAAAAATAATACTATTTATATTTATTTTTACATCTAGTGTTTTTACAGTGTTTTGAGCTAGTTCTATAAGAGAAGATATGATTCCAGATACTGAAACTATTGCTTGAAACACTTCAGATATCGAAACTTGAACTTGATCTTTAATGCCTATATTTTTATCTTTTAAAAATATTATTTTAGGTCTTTTAGCTATAATTGCAGTAGCGATTTTTATATATTTAGGATTTAAATTAGTTAAAGCTGAATGAAAACCAGATGAATTTAAAAAGGTTATGCTTTGATTTGTTTATGCTGTAATTTGACTTTCTATTATTCCATTAGCTTGGGCTATGGTAAAACTTATTTCTTCATTACAATTTTAAATATGAGTAATAAAATTATAAAAAAAATATTATTATTATCTTTTCTTTTTATAAGTATTTTTTCTTTTTATAATAATTCTTTTGCTGTTTGTACAGATGATTCTAGTGTTTCTGATTGTTTAAATTCATCAGAATCAAAACCTGAAAGTTTAGTTTGAATAAATAATGATTCTTATGATGTAAACGAAAGCTTTAAAACCCAAATACTTAATATAATAAAAACTTTGTCTTCTATTTTGTCTATAATAGCTATATGAGCAATTGCATTTTCTGGTCTTAAAATGACTCTCAGTCAATGAAAAGACGAAGATATTAAGAAATCAAAAGATATAATAAAGTGGACAATTATATGATATTTATGACTTATGTCTTCTTGAGCAATTATAGCTATTGTTATAAATTTTGTATATTGAATTTGATGAAATTAATTTTAAGAAATAAAAAAACTGTCTTTTGACAGTTTTTTTATTTCTATTTAGCTATTTTATTTACTTTCATATATTCTTCTACAAAACTAGTAAGTAATGGAGGAGGATTTTTAAATATAGCAGATTTAAAATTTATTACAGTTCAAACATTTATGATACCATTATCTGATTTCATATAAGTTCTATTTGATATTAAATCTTTTACATTTCAATATAATCAACCATTTATAATTAATCTATTATTTGTTTTTATAGAGTCAGAATTTATATTTCATCAAATATTATTTTCTTTAATTGTTATATAAATTCATTCAAGTCAAGTAACACTATTTGAAATAATAATATTTCATCATTTTACTATAAATGCAATATTTCAAGAAACTAAATCAATATTTCAATTTATATATAAATTTCAATCTTGTATAACATATGTTTTATTTCAAACTATAGATTGTCAATTTAAAACTAAATCTCATTTATGTGTAAATACATTAGATATTCAATTATAATTTTCTGTAGGAAGAGTATATCAAGTAGAATTATAAGTAAAATTGTAAACTTGATTTATACTTTTACTTGAATTATTCCATTCAGTTAAAGAATCATTATAAACTCAAGTATTTTCTATCTTATTTACATAAGAAGAAAATCAATTATTTTGAGATATAGAAGTAACAATAAAGTTTTTATTTCTCAAATCTGTTAAGAAATTTTTAGAAATTGTATCTACATCAGAATAATAATTTGGATCATAGTTTAATAAAGAAGTTCATCATGAAATAGATCAAACAGATGATTTAGCTACTATAACTTTCAATGTAGAGCTTAAATAACTATTTTGTAGTCATTCAGGAGCTGTAAATAATTTTACACTCTCAAATGCTCATATAACATTATCTGTATTTGCAGTATAATCATTAGTGTTTATTTGAAATTTTGCTCAAGCGGCAAGAGATCATATATTTCAAGAACTACATATTGACAAATTTCATTCAAGATATGATTTATTTTCTTTATATAAACATAAAGGTTTTTCTATATAAAGATCATATCAAGTGTTATTTTTAATATAAGGTCTATCTAAATTATAAGTTGCAAAAAGTTTCATATTATTACCAAGAATTGCTCAACCAGATGGATAAAAAATTATTCAGTCTTTATCTGATGGCATTGTATAATCTCATCATCATTCAGAAGGAGTTGTACTATCTCAAGTTATTTTACAATCACTTTTACTACACCAACTAGGCCAAGTAGAACTTCAAAAATCACATTCTTCAAATTGAGCATTTCAATTAGGTCTTTGTAAAATTCAATCTCAACAAACTGTTATTTTACAAGAAGTGTTACAAGCATATTTTGAATTATTAGCGGATCATAAATCACATTCTTCTCATGGATTAATTACTCAATTTCAACAAGAAGATCAACCACCACTACCTCATCCTCATCAACCACCTCATCAAGTATTATTAGTTGGAATACAAGAACTTGAACATCAGTATATTCACCATCATGTTTTTGTAGAATCTTTAGGATCACATAATTCAGATCATTGTTTTATTCAATCTCAACATTCTGGTAATCAACCACCTCAAGTTGAATTAGAAGGTGTACATGAAGATGTACAACCTAAATCTCACCAACCAGATTTAGAAGCATCATTTGGATCACAAGATTCTTGAGAATCTTTTTTTCAATCTCAACACCAAGCTCATCTAACTATATAACATTCATTATGAGTGTAAGTAGATCAAGAATATATTTTTAAATTTCAGCTTGGTCAATTTATATAGGTTCAATCTAGTCTATAAGTTCAATTAGATAATAAAACTTCATTTCATTTAAGATAATTCCATCATAATAATGGCATTGCTACAGATAAACTATCTGTTTGATTTGTGTTATCAACAGCAGCTCATTTTATATTAAATTGAAGTTTTCATATAACATTTCAAGTTCATGTTGGAATTCAAGAAAATAATAGATTTTCTAAATAAAATGCAACAACTTCTTTTGTTCAATTTATTCAAGCTGTCTTTGGTATCCAATTTGTTCTTAATTGTATATTTCAAGAAGAACTTAAAGATGCTCAATTTAAAGGTGTAATTATTCAATTAGAAGAAGAAGATAAAATTTGCTCTTTTTGAGAATCATTTAGGAAATAATCCCAATAATCTTTTGATTCTCATTTATATAAAGCTCAATCATAATATCAACAAACATCACAAGAATTTCAATAAGATGAAGCATAAGTTCAAGTTGAACAACTTTCATGAATAACAGAATCTGCGAAAGCATTATTTTTTAATAATGCTAATGTAATAACAAATCATATGTATATTAATATTTTTTTCATAAGATATTAATTTAGTTTTAAAAATTTCATCATGAAGTAGAATTTGTTGGAACATTTCATTCTCAAGCTCTAGAAGTAGTTGTTCCAAGTCAAGATCAAGGAGTTCCAGGAATTAGCTGACAAGATGAATTACAAGAATTTCAAGCAGTTCAATTTAAGTTTCAATTATCACAAGTTTCTCAATAAGAAGAATCTATTATTTTATCTCAACACCAAGAAGTGCTATAATATATACATTCTTTATGAGAAAAATCATCTCATGTATCTATTGTATTGGAATTATCATAATTTATAGTATATTGAATACCAAAATCATAACTATTTCTTGTTCAATTAGTTGGAGTTGATGGAACTCAAGCTATCCTAAGTTTATTTGGAGATGTTTCTAATACAATCATTCTTTGATTAGGATTTAATTTGTATGAAGAACTTATTATTGATTGAGACCAATTAAAAGGTTTTAGAATTCATTGATTATCTAAAAATTGAGGATTTACATAATCTATATTAAATTTATTTAAATAAGATGTATTTGATCAATTTATAAATTCATCATAAAAGTTATATGCATAGTTATATCTAAGTTTTCATCAATCAAAAATTTGATCACATTGATTATTATTAACAGGTTTACAAGATGTATTACATCAATTTGGTCCCCATCATATTTTGTTTGGATCGCCAGGATCACAAATTTCTCAATAAGAAGGTTCTATTACTCAATCTCAACACCAAGAAACACTATAATAAACACATTCTTTATGTGAAATATCATCAGATGCATTTGGAAAATTATTAGAATAATCATAGGAAGTTGTATATTCAATACCAAAATCATAGCTATTTCTTGTTCAATTTGTTCTTGTCTGAGGTAATGAAGAAATTTGTAATCTATTAGTTCAAACTTCTAAAATCCTCATAGTTGTATTAGCAGGAACTTTATAGTTATTGTTCTTTAATTCCTCAGTCCAATGAAAAGGATTTTTTATTCCCCTTGTATTTAAAAAATTAGGATTTATATAATCTATATTAAATGTATTTAAATAAACATCATTTGATTTTGATATAAAATCATCATAAAAATTATAAGTATAATTATATCTAACCATTCATCAATCAAAAACTTGATCACATCGTGCTGACAATATATTAATATTACTTAAAAATAATATTCAAATCAGGAATAATATGTATTTTTTCATATTTTATAATTTTATATATTATTATTTAATTCTATCTCATTCTTGAGAAATAGGGAAAGATAAAGATCAAGTTATATTTTTTGTAGATATTTCTCAATTATCAACTCCTATATTTTTGTTAACTATATAATTTTCTTGTTTTTTATTAAAAAGAAAGAAAATTATGCAAGAGATAACAATAATTATTAAAATTCAAATTGCAAATTTTTTCATATTTTATTTTTTATTTATAAATTATTATCCTCTTGTTCAAGATTGACTTGTTCGAGGTGTAGTTGGACTTACTGTATTTGTAGATGTTCATGTTTGAGAAACAGGATTACTTGGACCAGTAGTTCATCAACTTATAACAGGGGCTGTAGTAGGTCAATTAGTCAATGTTCAATTATTAGTTCAAGGAATAGTGGTTGTTCAAGAAGTGTCTATATTTGGATTAGTTGTACCAGGTCATGTTGTTGGAGCTGTATTAGGATTTGTTGGAGCATCTGGATCTTGTCAAGCATCATGTCATGGCTTTGTTTCTTCTTTTGGCTTTGGTTTATCTTTTTTTCAATCTCATCAAAATCAAATATTATAACTATTAACATCAAAAATAACTTTATTTGCTACAATTTCCCCATTAGGAGAAAATACCAAATCTGTACTTTTACCATTTAAATCTATTGATTTAATTCTAAGTCAAAGAGTTTCATTTGCACATTGCCCATATAGCATAAATACAAAATCTCTATTTAATTTAATATCTTTTCATCCTTCATTTAAAGTTCAAGTTTTTAATAAAGAATCAAAAGAAGAATCATCTAATGAACTTCAAATTACTTGAGAAATAGATTTTTTTAATTCATTATAATAAAGAGTTGATTTCATTTTATCTATAGTATGATTTACAAGTAAATCATTATTTGAAATAGATATAATTCATTTTTCTCATCAAACAGAACTAGCAAGACCTGCTGGAATTGCAGCTTCACCTGATGCTAAACGATGAGCTTTACCATCTTTATTATATCAAATTTTATATGATGCTACAAATCACATAACATCATTAACATTTTCTTTTACTTGATTTGTTCAAATATTGTTTTTAGTTTCTGTTCTTAATTTTAGAATTTCATTATATACTTCTTTATTAGTATAAACATTTTTCAATCCTGATTCTCTTGAATCCCATAATTTTTTATCACTTAACACTTCTTGTATTGAGTTTTTATCTTTGAATATAACATCTTCAAATTGAGCTAAAATATAAGCTTTTTGCTCAGGATTAACATTTTTAAATTTTGATAATAATTTTTTTATATCTGAATCTTTTTTTAATACTGGATCAGTTTTTAATATATTTTCTAAAACATTAAAAGCATTATCATTATCTCAAGCAAATAAAGCATTTGCAAATTTAGGATAATCTTTGGGATTTCTCATTGCTAAAGGAGAATATCAATCTTTTGATCAGTCAAATTTAGAAATATTTGATTTTAAATAATTATCTAACTCTTCGTTTTTAAATTCTGACATAGAATCAATTAATTCTTTTCAAGAAATATTTTCATTTTTTCAAGAATTAGATCACTTAGATCAAGCCATATAATTAATTGCTTTTGAATGAGAATCTTCTGAATATTTAGTTTCATAATCTGATACTCTTAATCAAAGAGTAGGAATAGGAAAAAATCAAGAAATAAATTGTACTCATAAACCAATTCATGTTAAATTAAATCCATCATCTTGTGCTTTATTATAAATAGTTTCTTTCCATTTATTCAAAATTGAATATTTTAATCATTGAACAACGAATTTTTTTTGACTGTCATTAAAACTATTATATCATATCAAATTCAATGTATCTTTTATTTTAGAAGCATAAGATGCAAGATATTCTCTATCCTCAAATTTTAAAGATTTAACTAAAAAAACATCTAATTTATTTTCAAATAATTCATCTAAAATATTTGAAAATTCAATCTCTTTTTTATCTATAGCATCTTTTTTTTCTTTTGTCCAATGAAGAGTTAATCAATTTGCTAAAGTGCTAATATTTCAAGTTATTCATACATACTTTGAATCTGAAAAATCTTTAATTCAAGCATTTTTAATATCATCTTTATTATAATTATAATTCAAAGTTCAAGTTAAATATGGAACATTTAAAAATAATCATGCATTAGCTTTAAATTTCAAATCTTCTGATAAATTGAAATTTTTTGAAGGAAAATTTATTCATACTCATGGAACATATTTTCAACCAATATTTGTAAATCATAAATTTAATTGCATTCATTCAACTATAGAAGATGTCTTATTTTTTAATAAATCATCAATTTTTTCATTTGAAAAAGTTCAACCAGCTCAAATTCATTTTTTGTTATCAACAAGACTTATCAATAAAGAAGCTCAATTAAATTTGAAAGAATCTATAAAAGATTGTTTATTTTCTCTATAAATTTTAATTAAATCATTAATTTTTGTTTTTTCTTCTTCAGTTTTTGCTTTAGATAAAGAATTTTCTAAGTCTAACAAAGCTTGTTCATATTTTGGAGTAAATCAAGATTCTAATTTATCAGTAAAATTTGAAGTACTTTCTATATTTGATTTAATTCAATTTTTTCAATTAATTAAATAATCAGACATAGAAATTCAAGCCATATGAGTAAAATATAATTTATTAAAAAAATCATATTTTAAAGATGGATTTGTTTTAATTGCATTATATAATCATTCTTTAGTATTTATTGAAAGTCATAGAATATTTCAAATATTTGTTAATATTTGTTTTTCATATTTTGAATTATTTTCTATAAAATCTAAAACTTGTATTCATGAAATCATGGCTTTATTATCATCTTTATCCAATTTTCAATCAGAATTAATATCACAAAGTATTTTGAAAACATCATTAGAATTATTTTCCTTAATTGTATTTTTTGTATTTACTAAATTTAATACAGAGATTCATTGATTTTCTAAATTTTTTAATTTTTTTAATTTAGCTACATTTATTTTTGAAGAGAATTCATTTAATTGAGATAATTCTTTATCATTAAAAGTAAATCAGTCATATTTATATCATAAATTTTCCCAAGTTTCCTTATCCATTCATATTTGTCAACTTGATAAAACTTCAATAGCTGAATCAATATTAAGATCTGAAACTTCTTCTTCTGTTAATCATAAATACTCTAATTTTGCCATTTTTTCATCTTTTTCAACTTGACTTAATTTTAACTCACCTCTTTCTTTTTTTGATTTTTCTTTAACAGCAAATGTTCCTGTTACATTATCTTCTAATGTTTTAACTTTTTCTTGAGTTTGTTGTTTTACTAATTCTTTTCATTCCATGAAATTTTGAAGGACATCTAATTCTTCTTTAGTGCAAGAAACAACATTTTCTTTGATTTCATTTATTTCGTATGCCAATTTAACAGCTTCTTTAACTTTTATTAAAGCCTTTCTTTCAGATTGATTGAATATAGAAGGAATATCTGAATCTTCAATTTTATTCTTATTATTTGATTCTTTAGCAATTTCTTCTAAAAATTTTCTAGCTATTCTTCTGTCATCTTCATTGTTTTTTAAATCAAAAGGACTTCTTTCTAATAAAAAATTAGAAACTTCTTTTAAATTTAATTCATCAAGTTTTTTTATATTTTTAACTTCTGTTGAAGAAGCAGGGCTTTCATTTTTTATTTCTGACATAATTTTTAAATTTATTAAAATAATTTTATTTTTGTTTTATATTTTTAATATACAAATGTTTGGAAAAGTCTTAAAATTTTAAGATTTTTCCAATTATTTATTTATTAAGCTTTTTTTCTTCTAAAATATACTAATCAAGCAGTAAGTAATAATGCAAGAATAACTAACATATTTTCAGCAGGACCAGTTTTTGGTAAAGCTTTTACAGGAGGAGCTTTTACTTCTACTGGAGTAGGAGCTGGAGTTTCTATTTTATTAGCATCAGCAGATTTGAAAAGTACACATTCTTTGTGAGTTGTAGAATCAGGAGAAGGAGTTCCATCTTCCAAAATAGAGTGAGTAATTATAGGATAAACTAAAAGTCCTATATTTTTTCATTTTTCTTGTTTATTTGAATCTAGTTTATAAGCTGAACCAAGAGTAGATTTCAACCAAGTAACTGAAGCTCCAGGAGTCAAAACATAAGCATCAGATCATGAACTATATAATGCTTCTAATTCTGGAGTATAAGCCCAAAAATCTTTATCATCAGTTGGATTTTGAGACCAAGTTACTTTATCTGAAGCAGGATTTACCATTTTTGGCATTTCTTGTTCTTCTTTATAGATAAGTCTATCTGATGAAGAATCATTTTTCCATAAATCTTCCATCATTCCTATATTATCTCAAGTTGCTTTTTCTCATCAATCAAAACATTGATTACAAGAATTTTCTGAAAATATAGTGTCAGTTGAACAATCAACAGTATTATATGCTGCACTTACTGCAACAGTATTTAATAGTAAGCAAAAGCTTATTAAAAAAGCTATTTTTCTCATATTTTTTATTAAGTTAAAAATAAATTACACTTCCATATTATCACAAATAAAAAAAGTTGTCAAAAAACTGACAACTTTATATATATAATTAACTAGACTTTTTTAAAATTTTATTTACAACTAATTGTTGAAAAATCATAAATATAGTTGAAATTCACCAGTATATACCAATTCAAACATAAAAAGTAAATGTAAATATTGTTATCATTATAGGCATTCAATAAAGCATAAATTTATTCATAAAATCTTGATTTGGCATAAATGAACTCATATCATATTCTGAAGATCATTTTTTCTTTTCTATAACAAGATTTTTTTTCTCATCTTTTTTTTGGTAAGACAAGCTAAGTTTTATTTGTATAAATTGTATTATTCAAACTGTTATTGCTAAAATTCATCAAACTAATCATCATATAGATAATAAATTCAAGAAATAGAAATGAGTTTGTATTGAATTTATTGCAAAATTTTGTAAGAAAGAATATATATAATATGTATTTACAGGATCTTGTATAGAAACAAGTATATTATAAACAACAATTAATATAGGCATTTGAATAAGAAGCGGAAGACAAGATCACATAGGATTAACTTGTTCTTGTTTATATAAATTCATTAGTTCTACTCAAAGAGTTTGATGATCTCATTTGTGTTTATCTTGAATTTCTTTGATTTTTGGTTGGATTTTTTGCATTTTTGCTTGGCTAACCATCATATGATGTTGAGGATAAATAAGCAAAGATCTTATAATTACAGTTATCAATATTATTGTCCAAAATAAAGAATATCAAGTTATACTAAGAAGAAATGCTATAAGATTATAAAAAGGAGCATAGAAGAAAAAAGTAAAAAATTTATTAAAAAATCATTTATTTTCTATCACAAATTTACTCATGTAATCTTTTTCAGCTATTTTTGTTTCTATAAAATAATCTCAAGCCATTTCAAATTTTGCAAAATAAGGAGATAAATTTATTATTTCATTTTTATTTGATAAAATATTTAAATCTTTACAGAAATTTTTATCTCATAAATCTATAACTCAAGCACTTGATTTTATTTTTAAATCACAAGTATTTAATTTTACAGCTTGAGTAGTATTATTTTTTATATTTATCTTTATAGAAGCAGGAATAGTATAATTAGTTTTTATTGGCGAAATTATTATATTATTTTCTGATGTTTGAGTTTTATCATTATTATTAAAAAAACTTAAAACTATGTAAACACTTAGAAATATAAGTAGAAAATTAACTATTTTATCTTTCATTTTTTTATTATTATTAAATTAAATAGATTTCTTTAAAGAAAAAGTTTTTATTTCTTTTTCATCTTCTTTTTTAAATGCTTTTTTTAAAACAAAATCTAAATCTCAAGCAAAATTTAATATAGATTTTTTATCTTTTTTATCAAGTTTTATTTGTTTTTTCAATAAAACAACAGAGTCAAAAAAATGCTTTTCTCAATTTTCTATAAAATTTTTAGAAGAATTATAAAATAATCTTCTAAAAAAATTTCTTGTTATATTATTATTAACTGATTTTCATCAAATAATAATAGCAAATCTATTAAAATTTTCCTTGTTTTGTATTTGATTTAAAACTAGAGAATAAGAAAAAAAAGGCTTTCCTTTTAGTAAAACCTTTTTCACTTCTTTTTCTTTTAATCTATATATTTTAGAAATCATATATAAAATATATTATTATTTACTAGAAACTGTATAGTTTCATTTTCCATCAAAAGGAGATTTTCTAGCTGTTCCTCAAGCTATGATATGCATTCTTGCTTTACCATTAATTTCTTGGAATCTTTTTTTAACAGTAGGTGTTAATTGCCATCTTCCTTTTCTTCTTCTGTTTTTTAGTACATTTAATCCATCAATAGTTGATGATCTTTTTAAGAACCCATGAGTTCTAAGTCTTTTTCTTTTCTTTAATTTTCCTAACATCTTTAAATACTTTTATGAAAATAATTATTTTTATTGCCGACAGATTTTATTTATAAAACTTAAAATGTCAAAAAAAAGTAAAATATTTTTATTTATTTTTTCATATATAACTCTTTTTCTTCTTTACTAAGCTTTTCTATACTATATCTTAACATAGTTCTAGGCATATTTTTACTGTGTTTATCTAAAAAATTTATTAAAATTTGTTTATCTCTTTTTCAAGCCTCTCTAAGCATCCATCAAGTTGCTTTATGAATCAAATCATGTTTATCATTTAATAAAATTTCACATATTTTTAAAGTATCTTCAAATAAATTTCTTTTAATAAAAGCAAAAGTAGAAATAATTGAAATTCTTCTAATCCAAAGATTTTCAGATTTACTAAATTTATACAAAATTTCTCTATCTTTATCTAAAATATAATCACCAATTGTATAATGAACATAAGTATCAACCAAATCCCAATTATTTATTTTTTCTATATTTTTTATACTAAAATCAAAAACAGCTTTCTTTGCATTTTCATCTCATTTTTCATATTTCAATCTCAAAATACAAAGAGCAATAAATCTAAAATCATGAATTTCTGACTTAAGTAAAAGTTCAATATCTTCAAAATTTATAGAAATATATTTTTTTGAAATATTTCTTAATTCAGGAACAGTTATTCATAAAAAAATATCTCATTCGCCATATTCTCAAATTCAAGTTTTAAAAAATCCCTGTAGGATTTTAGCCTTATCGGGATTTTTTAAAGAAAGTATTTCATTTGTTATTTTTTTAAACATATTATTTATAATTTACAACTTCAAAGTTTAAATGTAGTTCATAATTTACAAGATGTATCAACAACTACAGTTCCTGTAGAAGATAGACTTGCAACAATTTCTCATCAAGTTCCAGAAATAGTTCCAGATGCTGTATATAATACTAAAGATCCAGTATATGTAGATAATGTTAAGGTTGTTCAAGTATATATTTCTTGAATAGGGGCTTTTGTTGTTGCATCAGTTACTATTCACATTTTATCTCATACTGTATATAAATATCTATTAGTATAATCTATGCTTCAAGCATAAGTTTTATCTAATAAAGATAATAAAATTGTATTATTTTCTTCTAAATAAGTTCATAATTGAACACTTTTATTATTAGCTCAAAGCAAATATATATAATCAGTTTTGTTAAGTGGATCTTTGAAATCTCCAGACAATTTAAAATTCTTTTTAACTCAATCTCACACATATCATTGATATCATAGAGGATCAATTGTTAA
>JAQVPN010000028.1 GCA_028702055.1 Candidatus Altimarinota bacterium
TTTTGGATGTAAGAACTTTTGAAGAAGAAGTATATCTAATACAAGAATCAGAAAGAGATTATCTAGAAAATTGATGAATGGATGCAAGAGAATCTTATATAAAAGGTCTTGAATTTATAAATAATCTAAAATTATAATATGTTTTATAAAATAGTTATAAGAGATGCTGTTCACGAAGACATATATAATCTTTCAGAATAATCAGAGTGTTTAGATTAGAAAGAATGCAAGATTTATAAAGCTAGAAAATCCCATGAAAATGGGATTTTTTGATTATCAATCTTAAATTTATATTAAATTTTTGGCTTATTATTCAAGAAAAACTTGAAAATAGCTAATTTATAAATAATGTATTAGATAATTTATATCTAAATTTGCAAAAATAGATAAATTTGATATAAAGGAAGAGCCAAAAACTTACTAAAAATTACTTGAATAAAAATATTAAAGGGCAACTTATGTTGCTTTGTCCTTTATCTTTTATTTAGGTAATGGTAAGTTTTGGCGAACGAATAGGCTCATAAGTTGTCCTTTTTTGTTTGCAAAAACTAAATAAAAACTTAATTATTTTTTAAATTTAAGTTTATGAGAAAAATTATTGCTATAATAGTAATGTTCTTTATTATGATATCTTGAACTTTTGCATCTACAGAAACTGAACAGAAAGAGACATTAATAATAAAAAAAATAGAAAAATTGATAGCTAAAAAATGAGAAAAAAATAGATATAAATATATTGACCAATTAACTAAATTAAGAGAAAAAACTAAATGAAATACTAATGAAATATTAAGAAATATTATAAGAACATTATATAAAAATACTAAAACAATATATTTAGATTGAATGACTTGTAATATATGAAATTACTCTAAAATATCAGAAGCTGAATTGATTAAATGAAATTATTCTAAAAAATTTAATGATAGTAAAGTAATATGATTTCATTTAGATTGTACAATTTTAAAAGATATTGATATTAGTAAATCGTTATTATTTAGTATTAATGATGTATGATTAGATTATAATAATAGTACGATTTATAGTAATATTGAATGATTAGATAAAAATTCAAATTTTTTTATAAATGACAATATAAAGAAATGATTTTCTTTTTGAAAATATAAAAATTGAGAGGGTTTTAGTTGAAGTATATTATCCGAAATTCCTAATAATGTTGAAAATATATTATTTCATTTACGAATAATCAATAATTGACAAGTTAATTTATGAAAATGAGCTAAAATGATTATTTGAATACCTAAGAATGAAGAAAGTAAGGTAAAATGATTAAATAATTTAGCTGTTTTATCAAATTATTATTTTGAAGAAAATAAACAAAGCAAAGATAAATTTATTTTAAAATCAAAAAAATGAATTTTTTATTATATTGAATCAAATGATGAGGATATTATTTGAAATAATATTGAAGATTATTTATTCAGATGAAAATTATGGGCTAATAAAATTATTGAAGAAAAAATTCTATTAGAATATAATTCAGAAAAATATTATCCATTATTAATAAAAGATGATTGAAAAACAAAAATATTATTTGATGTCCCTGAAGATATTGATATAAAAAAGATAGTGTTAATACTTAATGATAAAAAAATAAATTTAACTGATTTAAATTATAATAGTACTATAACTAATAATAATTTTTCATTGTATGAAAATAATTTTTCTTGTTTAAATTATATATGACAATTTTTGGATATTAAAAAATATACATTGAATGATTGTTCATTATTTAATAAATGAATTGTTTATGAATGAATGGATTCAATATTATTTTATTGATTAATTGATTCATTAGGATATATAAAAAAGATAGATACTAGTAATTTAGGAGATTATTATTGTAAAGAAAACAATTATTCTAAGGAATGTTTATGGATTTCTAATTGAAAAGTTAATAATATTACTAAATATTATTATTAGATATCATATAAATCCAACAAAACAAGCTCGAATTGGAGGCTTGTTTTTGTGATTATAAAATTTGACTAAAAACTCAAAAACCTTATTATATTTTTAGTTATTTTTTAAATAAAAATTTATGAATACTATTTTAAGTGAAAGAAAAAAAATAGATATGATTTTTTCTTATCTATTTTCTGATAAAAAGACTTTTGAAGAGGAAGATTTTTGGAATAAATTATCAAAAAAAGATTTAACAAAATTAGAACAAATAGATAAAGAAGAGACTTTTGATTTTGCTTCTTTAACAAGTAAGGTACTATGAAAATAATTCATACAAAAACTTTTGAAAAATCTTTAGAAAAAATAGATAAAGAAATTCAAATCAGAATAATAGAGAAAATACTTTTACTATCTAAAGAGGAAGAAAATTTAGATATTAAAAAACTTCAACCAAAAGAAAAATGAATTTTCAGACTTATAGTATGAAAATATAGAATATTATTCAATTATCAAGAAAAAGATACTATTAAATTACTTGATGTTGATAATAGAGATTCAATTTATATGTTTTAGTAAATAAAAGACTAATTTCTTAGTCTTTTATTTTTGCAAAATAAGATATTTTTCTTATAATAAGCCAAATTTTAAAATTAATTATAAATGATATGAATTTAAAAGATTTAAGTTTAGAAGAAATTATTTCTAAAATAAAACAAAAAGAATTATCTCAAAAACAAGTTTGGGATTATTTTTCAGATAGAATAAAAAAATATGATAATAAATTACAAACATTCAATTTTGTAAATAAAGATTGATTCATAGAAAATGATATAAATACTCCTCTTGCTTGAGTATCTATTTGAATAAAAGATATTTTTTGTGAAAAATGAATTCCTACAACTTGTGCATCAAAAATGCTAGAAAATTTTATTCCACCTTATGACTCTACAGTTATAAAAAACTTAAAAAATGCTTGAATGAATTCTATAGGAAAATTAAATATGGATGAATTTGCAATGTGATCTACATCAGAAAGCTCAGCATTTAGAAAAACAAAAAATCCTTGGGGTACAAATAGAATTCCTGGTGGTTCTTCAGGAGGATCAGCATCAGCTGTTGCTGCATGACTTGTTCCTGCGGCTTTATGAACTGATACTTGAGGTTCTATCAGACAACCAGCAAGTATGTGTTGAATTGTCTGATTCAAACCAAGTTATGGTAGAAATTCTAGATTTTGAGTAATGGCTATGGCTTCAAGTTTAGATTGTCCTTGAACATTTACAAAAACAGTAAAAGATGCTGGACTTTTATATGATATTATGAATTGATATGATGAAAATGAAGATACTCGAATAAAATGAAAACAAACTATAAATCCATCAATTTGGGATAAAAAAGATTTAAAATGATATAAAATTGGTCTTCCAAAAGAATATATGGAAGAATGACTTGATGATGGAGTTAGAAAAGTAATTTTAGAATCAGTAGAAAAAATGAAAGAATTGTGAGCTGAAATCGTAGATATTAGCTTACCAATGACAAAATATGCAATCGCAACTTATTATATACTTATGCCAGCTGAAGTTTCTACAAATTTAGCTAGATATGATGGTATTAGATATGGACACAATAGTACTTTACCTCATGAAAGCCTAGAAGAAGTTTACCAAAATAATAGATGAGAATGATTTGGTGATGAAGCACAAAGAAGAATAGTTTTAGGTTCTTATGTACTTTCAGCTTGATTTTATGATGCTTATTATAAAAAAGCTTCACAAGTTAGAACTCTTATAAGACAAGATTTTGATAATGCTTTTAAAGAAGTTGATGCAATAATTTCTCCAGTTTCGCCAAATGTTGCTTGGAAAATAGGTGAAAAAATTGATGATCCATTAAAGATGTATTTATCAGATGCTTATACAATCCCTGCTTCTTTAGCAGGACTTCCAGGAATTTCTGTTCCAGCAGGTTTTGCAATAAGTGAAGATTCTGAAAAAGAAGAATTACCAGTTTGATTACACATCTTAACTCCGCAATTTGAAGAAGAAAAATTACTAGAAATTGCTCATGTTTTTGAAACTCAAACTAAGTGGTCAAAAATATCTACTGCATGATATGAAGATTAAAAATGTAAAATTTTTGCAAAAATAAGTTTAGTATGTTAACATATACTAAACTTATTTTTTAATTATAAATTTATGGAAAATATAGAAAATCAAGAAATACAAAAACAACAAAATCAAGAAGCTTTTAAAAAAGAATTCTGAAAAGATATGAAATGATTAAATCAAGATGAACAAAATTTACTTGGAGAAATGTGAAATAATTTTGATAGCAATTCAAAAGATTTAAAAGGAGCTTTTAATAAAACTATAGATGATAAAGTAAATAAAAATTTATCTAATTTGTGAGAAGAAGATAAAAACAAACTAAAATCATTAAAAGAATGAATGCTAAAAAATCCAAATGATTTAAAAGAAATAGCTTGAATATTAGCTGAAATAAATTCTATTATAGGAACAGATGTTGCTGAAAATTCTAGACAAGCTAAAGATTATCAAGCAAATCAAGAACAATCAAGTAAACAAAATTCAGAATTGCAAAAATTTAAAGATGAATTTTCTAAAATGCTTAATAAATCTAGTGAACTTATAAAACAAAACCAAGATAAAGCAAAAAAAGTTAATTTAGCTTCTAAAAATGAACAAGAAAAATCTTGAGCTGAAGCTGAAAAAAATTTAATAGAATTATGGCCTGATTCAAAACCAAAAGAAGCTTAAGCTTCTTTTTTTGTAGGTAAAAACCATAAAATCAAAAACACTAAAACTATATAATAAAAACTTAAAAAAGAATAAGCATAATCTCAAAAATTTATTTTCAAAATAGAAAATCAGAAATTTCAGAAAAAATGAGCTATTTCTAGTATATAAGCTAAAAATCGCCGAGATAAATATCAGACAATATAAGATAAATTTTGATTAAAAAAATCTGCTAAAACTCGCAAAAATCAAAAAAGCATTGTAAAAGGCAAAGTCCATCATATAGCTACATTTGCAAGTGGCGACAATATAGACACTTGTCCAAAATAAATTATCATAATAGGTAAAGTAAAAGAAAAAGCAGATAAAGTCAAAACAAAACTTTCTCTTATTGCTAATATTTTTGGAAGAAAAGAAAATATTTTATCAAAAAAATCTTTTGTATAAATTAATCATAAAACAGCCAAAAAACTAAGCTGAAAACTTATGTCATAATTTATTATCAACGGATTATATAAAACTATCAAAAAAGCTGAAATTAATAAAACAACAAAACTATTTCAATCTCTACCAGAAATAAGTATATAATAAGCCAAAAGTCACATAATTGCAGCCCTTATTGCAGCAATACTATCTCAAACTATTGCCACAAAAAATATAACAGAAAAACTTATAAAAATAGTTCTAATGATGATTGGAAAAATTTTGAAAATATAAGTCAAAAATACTATTATTATAGTTATATTGAAGCCACTAACAGCAACTATATGAGTTAATCAAGAATTATTAAAATCGCTTTGCAAATTTTTTGATAAATCTTGTCTTTCTCAAATCAAAATTCAAGCAAGTAATGTAGCTTCATCTGGAGGAAAAATAGATTTTATAGAAGATAAAAATTTTTGTCTAATAAATTCTATATAAATTTCAAATTTAGTTTTATTATTTGCTCAAATTTTTTCAAAAGAATATAAATAAGAACTAGCTAAAACTCATTTTGAATTTAAAAATTTTTTATAATTAAAAGTATCGGAAAAATTGTCTATTATGTCTAGTTTAGATTTAGACTTTATTAAATCTTTGCTTTGTAATAAATAATTACCTGTAATTTTTAAAAGTATTTTTATGTCTACATTTTTTATATTTTTATTTCAAATTTTGTCTAATTTTGCTATATAACTAGTATAATTTTCTTGTTTTTTATAAAGGCTTTCTATTTCAAATATTAAATCTTCTTTTTGTCATAAATATGGAAATAAAATATTTTCTTTTTCTGCTATTTCATTTAAATTATAACTAGAATAAAGTATTCAAAATAATAATCAAAAGAAAAAGACAATAAAAAATATTCCAAATTTCTTGGAATATATATAGAGTCAAACCATAAAGATTCAACAAAAAGATAAAATTAATATAGAAAAATATAAATTTGAAATTATGTTTGAAGTGAAAATTCCTATTATAAAAGCACTAAGCAAAATTATAAAAGAAAAATGTAATATTTTATTCGATTGTTTCATAATTTTTTGGAGATTTATATATTTTATAAAGTGATATGCTTGCGAATATTATAAAAAATATAGCCATTAACTGAGTAAAATTAATACCAATTTGAGTTTTGAAATAATCATATTTTCAAGAGAAAACTTCCATTATTATAAGAAGAGAAGAAAAAACTAATATAGCTAAATATCAGATAATTCATCTAATTTTTACAAAAAGTGCTAATATATAAAATAAAGAAAATAGTATTACACTGAAAAGTGAATAAAACAAAGCTAAAGGAAATACTGGTACATCATAAGGAACGGGAGAAAAAGGATTTGTATAAAGTATTTCTATTCAAAAAGTAGTATCTTTCCCATAAACTTGTCCTCATAAAAAAGCTCCTATGTAAGCAAAAATAGCTACAAATAAAAAAGCTAATACAGAAGCATCTATATATTTTCAACTTTTTAGATTATATATTTTTAAAGTAGTAAATAACATTACTAAAAATCAAAAAATAGCTCAAACAAGAGAAAAATTATAATCAGACATTATAAAAAATTCTATAGGATTTGTTATAAATTTAAAATCATTCCATTGACTAATTATATAAAAAAGTCTAGAAAAGAAAAAAACTGATAAAAAATACCAAATAAGTCTATTTAGAAAAAATGTTTCATTTATACCAAATCTATGACAAAGTTTTTTTAACATCCATAAAAAAAGAAAAAAACATAAAGTAAGACTTAATCAAAAAGTATAAATGTTCATTCAAAAAATTTGAAAAAATGGATACATAATTTATAAAAAATTAAAATTAAAACGATTAAAGATGAAAGAAATAAACTTTCATCTTTTTATTTATTAAGCTCTTCATAGATATGATTTTTCTCTTGTATCAACTTTTACTTTATCTCATATAGCCATAAACAATGGTACTTGAACAACAAGTCAAGTAGATAGAGTTGCTGGTTTTTTTCATCCAGTAGCTGTATTTCATTTTTCTCCTGGTGGAGTATCTATTACTTCCAAAGTTACACTTGGTTCTAAAGTAATATTTATAGGTAATCAATTATATTCTTGTAAAACAACTTTATCTCATTCAGTTAGAAATAATTTTGCATCTCAAACAACTTTATCAGTCAAAGATACTTGATCATAAGTGTCTTTATTCATAAAGAAATATTCACTTCAATCACTATAAAGATATTCATAATTAGCACTTGAAACATCAGCTTCTTCAAATTTATCAACTTCTCTAAAAGTCATATTAGATAACATATTTCAAGTAACTAAATTTCTCATAGATACTTTTTCTAATCATTTTCACATTGCTACTTTTAAATGTTCATAAGCAGTTATTTCATGTGGAATTCCTTCATAAATTATTTTTTTTCCCGGTTTTAAATCAGATCAAGATAACATCATAATATTTATATTGTTTTAAAAATTAAATTATTTAGCATATTCAATTACTCTTTTTTCTCTCATTAAATTAACTTTAACTTCTCAAGGGTAATTAAGATTGTTTTTTATAGCATCTGCTATTTCACGAGCTAAACTTACTGCTTCCATATCATTTAATACATCAGCATCGACAATAACTCTAACTTCTCTTCAAGCACTTATAGCATAAGCTTTTGATACTCAAGTAAAACTTTGAACTAAAGCTTCCATTTCTTGAACTCTTTTTATATATTGTTCAATATTTTCTCTTCTAGCTCCTGGTCTAACAGAACTAATGGCATCTGCTATTTGTACAACAAGGGCTTCAATAGAAATAGAAAAATGTTCTCAATGATGATTTTCTATCATATCGATAACTTTTTCATTCATTCAGTATTTTCTAGCTAATTTTCATCAAATCTCTGGATGAGTTCATTCTATATCATGGTCTAAAGCTTTTCATATATCATGAAGTAATCATCATTTTTTAATTAAATTTGCATCAAGTTTCAAATCTTGGGCTAGGCTTTCAGCAACAAAAGCTACCTCTATAGAATGTTTAAGTATATTTTGTCCATAACTAGTTCTAAATCTCAATTTACCAATAATAGGAAGTAAATCTGATGGAATATCTGTTATTCCTAATTCATCTGCAGCTTGTTGTCATAAATCTCTAAGTAAAATTTGAGATTCATCTGTAGTTTTTTCTACAACTTCTTCTATTCTAGCTGGTTGAATTCTACCATCTTCTAAAAGTTTTTCCAAAGATTTTTTTGCTATATATCTTCTAAATAAATCAAAAGCTGAAATAAATACAGTATCTGGAGTATCATCAATTATTAAAGCTACTCAAGTTGCCTTTTCAAAAGCTACTATATTTCTTCATTCTTTACCTATAAGTTTTCATTTTATTTCATCATTTGGAAGAGTTATAACAGTAGTTGTTACTTCATTTGTTACATCTCAGGCATATTGCTGAATAGATTTTATAAGTATTTCACGAGCCATTTCTGTTTTTCTTTCTTCTACTTTTTTTCTAGCATTTTCTATAACAGATATTCAATCATCACTATATTTATCTGAAATTTGTTTTAAAAATAAATCGCGAGCTTCAGATTCTGTTAATTTAGAAATTTCAGATAATTTATTAGCTAGTTCATTATTTTTTTCTATAATTTTCTTTTTATCTTCTTCCAAAGCCTGCTCTTTAGATAAGATATTTTGTTGTTTTGATTCTATTTCTTCAAGCTTTTTTTCTAATTTTTCTTCTTTTTCAAGAAGTCTTTCTTCCAATTTTTCAGATTTTTTAAGAATCTCATTTGACTCATTCTTAGCATTGTTAAGAGTTTGATTTGATTCATTCTTAGCATTATTAAGAATTTCATCTCTCTTTTTTTCAGCTTCTCTTATAAGTTCTTCTCTTTTTGTTTGAGCTTCTTTCAATATATTTTCAGATTTAGAAGCTCCAGATTTTATATTTTTTTCTTCTATTATTTTTTGCACGACAAAAGTTATAGCTCAACCAAAAGCTAAACCTAAAACTAAGGCTATAAATAAATACATTTTCTTTTTTTTATAATATAAATAATTCTTTTTTGTTATTTCATTTTTTAAAGTAAATTACAGGATTCTTTATATATGATTTTTGTACAAATAAGTTTAATTTGTGCTTTTTTATAAGCTCTTTCATAATACTTTTTTATTGAAAAAGTCAAATAAAAAATCACAACTTTTAGAAATTTATGTGTAATTTTTAAAAAAAGAAATATTTTTTAAAAAAATCATCTTTTTTTTGCCACAAAAAGAAATAAAATGAAAGCAAATAAACTGAGTAATCAAATAGAAATTATTTTATTATTTATTCAAGATTTTTGTTCTATGTTTTCATCTAAAGCTTTAGCTGTTTTTATGAAATTTGTAGAAGATTTTTTTTCATCTACAGATTTTTCATTTTCTTTTTTTAGCTTTTTTTGCTTTCACAAAACCTCAACTATAAAAACAGACATGTCTTCTAAATTTTCAGAACTTACTTTTAATGAAATTATATGTTTTCAAATAGGAAATTTATAAGCT
>JAQVPN010000029.1 GCA_028702055.1 Candidatus Altimarinota bacterium
GATGAAATTAATTCAGAAAACCCATCATTAGATAAAATAAAAGAAATGATTTCTTCTATGACAGAATCTGATAAAAATACTTTATATTATATGCTTATGTTTAACTATCAAAAACTTAATATAGTATATTCTTCATCTGATTTATTTACTAAAAAAATGTTATATAGAGATGTTTTGATGTTGGTAGCTACAGATGAAAATAAGAAAAATATATTAAAATATACACTTTATGATTTGAATGATACATTATCTTCTTCATGAACAAATTTATCTAATATAGTAAGTTTTCTAAATAAAAATAATAATTATATTAATTCTCTTTGAGTTGATAAATCAGTTTTAACTTTATCTTGAACAACTCTTAATGTTGAAAATTTAAAACAAATTTTAGGAACAAATTTTTCTTCTTTAGAAAATATATTATGAACAGAAAAGTTTAACTCTTTAAAATGAGAAAATATCTGAGATACGATAAATAATATAAATAATTTTTGAAAAGAAAAGGTTAATGAGACTCTGGATTCTATTTATAATTTTATAAAAAAATAATTATGAAATTTAAAGATTTATTAATAAATTATAAAAAATCATCAGTTATTGTTTTATCAATATTTTTATTTATAATTTCTTATTTTTGATTAAGTGTTTTTTCTCATACTATTGATAAAGATTTATACTATATTTTTAAAGAATTTATTTCAAATGATAATGTTTCAAAAGATATAGTTGTTATTAAAATAGATGATAATACTCTAAATAAAACTTGATTTCCTATGGATAGAAAGTTTTTTTTAGATACTTTAAAAAATATAGATGAATGAAAGCCAGCTAGTGTTTGAATAGATGTTTTTTTTGCTGATAAATGAAGTAATGCATTAACAGATAAATTACTAGCTGAAAGATTTAAAAAATCTTGAAATATTGTTTTAGGTTCAGCAATAATTGATGATTGAAAAATAGAAAAACCTTATAACTTATTTAGTAGTTCTATAAAATCATTATCTTTTTTTCCTCCTATAATAGATCCAAATAATCAAAAAGTTTATTCAGTAAAACCATATATAAATTTTTCAAATTGAGAAACTATAGAAAATTTTTCTTTTGCAATATTAAGAAATTATTATTCATATATTTATGAAACTAATTATGCTTATTCTAAATCATTATGAAAAGAAAATTATTCATTTCCAAATAACAAAGTCTATTTGTGAGATTTCGATGATAAACCAGAATTATATATAAATTATAGTGAGCCTACAAAATTTAGTACATTAAATTTCTATGATGTTTATTCTTGAAATTTTGATAGAAATCAATTAAAAGATAAAATAGTTCTTATTTGATATACAGCGGAATGAGTAAAAGATGACTTTATGGTTCCTGAATATTGAATAGTAAAATGAATATATGTTCATGCAAATGCTATAAATACAGTCCTACAAAAAGATTATATTAAGTATTTTGATGAAAAAATAGAATATATTATTTGATTTTTACTTATTCTAATAATAGTTTATTTAAATATTTTTTATATAAGTAGAGAATCAATAATGTTAACATTATTTGAAACATTCTCTATATTTATAATAATATTTTTAAGTTACTTAATATCATTTATATATTTTTGAATAATTTTTAATTTTCCATTTGAATTTATTTTATCTCTTATAATGGCTTTTATACTGACATCTAGTATAAAGTCATATTTTGAAGAATGAAATAAAATAAGGCTAAATAAAGCACTTTCTGAATATGTTTCACAAGATATAGCTCATGAAATACTTCATGGAACTTGAGTTGTAAATCTGAGTTGAGAAAAGAAAAAAATAACAACTTTTTTTTCAGATTTAGCTTGATTTACTACACTTTCTGAAAAATTGTCACCAGAAGAATTAGTTTGATTTCTAAGATCCTATTTATGAGAAATGTCTGATATAATAATGGATCAAAAATGATTTATAAATAAATATGAATGAGATGCTATAATGGCTTTATGGTGAGTTTTTTGAAAAACTTCTGAAACATCAAATTATGATGCTTGTTTACGAGCTTTAGCTCAACAAAAACAAATTTGAATAATAAATGGAAAGAGAGAATCTTTTTGAGAAGCTAAAATTTGAGTAAGAATGGGAATTAATTTTTGAGATGCTATTATATGAAATATTGGTCGAGAATGAAGAAAAATGGAATTTACAGCTCTTTGAGATAGTGTAAATCTAGCATCTCGTTTAGAGTGAGTTAATAAATTTTATTGAACATCTATATGTGTAAGTGAATTTGTTTACATAGAAGTAAAAGAACAATTTGAATTTAGATATCTTGATAAAATAAGGGTAAAATGAAAAAACGAACCTATAAATATTTATGAATTAATATGTGTTAAATGAAAATTATCAGATATGCAAAAATCTATAATTTTAGATTTTGAAGAAGCTATACAATTTTATATAAAAAGACAATTTAAAGAAGCTTTAGAAATCTTTAATAAACTTAATTTACTTTGAGACAAACCAAGTCTTACATATAAAAATAGATGTGAGCTTTATTTAGAAAATCCACCAAATGAAAATTGGGATTTAGTTTGGACTATGAATGAAAAATAACAAAGAATGAAAAGTAACAAACAATAACAACAAAAAAACGAAAGATTTATCTTTCGTTTTTTTGTTGTTTGCTGTTTTTAATTTTTGAATTCTACAAGTTCAATATCAAATATTAGTTTTTTTCAAGCTAAGAAATGGTTGAAATCAACAGTTACTTTATCTCAAATTACAGCTGTTATTTTAGCTTTTCACATACCAGTTTGTATTTCAAGGCCAGCTTTTGGATCTATTCAAGCATTTTTAAATTCTTTTATATCTAAGTCTTTTACAAGTTCTTTATTGTATTCTCAATATCAATCTTTTGGTTCTATAGTAATAGTTTTCTTTTCTCATACTTTCATTCAAAGAACTCAAGTATCAAATCATTTTATCATTTTTCAAGCTCATACTTTGAAATCTAGTGTTTGATTTCTATCGTAAGAACTATCAAATTTTGTTCAATCTTCAAGTTTTCCTATGTAATTAACTGCAATTTGATCTCAAGCTTTTACAGTTCTATTTTTATTAGCTTCTAATTTTTCTTTTTTAATTGTATCTAATTTTTTTAATTCTTCATCAAGATTAAATTTATATTCTTTTAATCAAGTAGCAGAATATTCCATTATTTCTAAACTAATTATTTTTACATCTTTAACTGGTTTATCATTTGAATCTGTTTTTACAGTATCAATTTTATCAACATTATCCAATCCTTCATAAACTTGTCCAAAAACAGTATGTACTCAATCAAGCCAAGATGTAGAACCAGTTGCTACTATAAAGAATTGACTTCCATTAGTTGATGGTCCACTATTTGCCATTGATATAGCACCTTTTATATTTTTTAAGTTTGGAGAAAATTCGTCTTCAAATTCTTTTCCATATATACTTTTTCATCCCATACCAGTTCCTGTTGGATCTCCTCATTGAATCATGAAATCTTTTATAACTCTATGAAAAATTAAACCATTATAGTATCATTTTTTAGCAAGTCATATAAAATTTGTAACAGCTAAAGGAGCATCTTTAGGGAATAATTTTATTTTCATTGTTCAGTTTGTTGTTTTCATAACAGCAACTACATCTCAGGCTGTTGGTTTTGCTAATTGGTAATCATTTTTTGCCATATCTTCTGTATTGTTATCAGTTAAATTAGTGTTTCAAGAATTAGTTTGTTCTTGTCCAGAATATTTGTTATCTTGGTTTATTTTTTCTTTCTTGTCAAAAAAACAAGAGCTAAGAGCCAAAGTCAAAACAAGACTTAAAATTATTAAATTAAATTTTTTCATATAAAGTTTTAGTTAATTATAAAAACTATGGAAAGTATTATAAAAAAAACTAATATTTTTACAACAAAATATTAGTTTTTTATTTTTAGGCTATTTTTTTATCTTGTAAATAATTATTTTGAGCTTTTCTTTTTAATTTTTTACTTCAATTAAATCTTTCTATTTCTTTATATCAATAATTTATTAAAAAAGTATTTATAATTTTATTTGGATTTTTTTCTTTTATTCAAATAATTTTAGCTAAAAGAAATAAGGGAATTGATTTATAATCTTTTAATTTTCAATCAACAATATAATCTATAACCATTCTCGAAGATAAATCGATTTTATTATCATGAGTTTTTATTCTTATTTCATTTTTTTATCAAGTAACATAAAAAATTCTATATTTTGCTTTCTCAAATAATCATCTTCTTCAAAAGAAAAATCAAGTAATCAAAATTTATCTGTTTTTAATAATTTAGTATCATCTATTTCTAAAATATCTGAAATTTCATCTTTATAACATTCTAAATAATCTTTTAATTCATATTTTTCTATTTCTTCTTGAGTCTTATCTTTATTATTAGTTAAATATATTCAATTAGATAATTTTCTTATTCTCAAACTTTTTAATGTTTTAGAATTATCTTTTTGTGTTTTATGTCAGTTAAGCATCGGTGTTTCTTTATCTGGATGTAACTGTTTTTTTAAACTTGTAGAAGAAGTTGTATTAGAATAAACTCAAAATTTCATAATATATCAGGTTAAAAATAATTATATTTATATTTTAACATATTAGATTTCTTTTTACAAAAAAAACACTATTAATTTTATTTAATAGTGTTTTTTGTTTTTAATATTTTTTATCCATTTTTACCAGCTTTTTTTCTTTCATTTTCTGTTAAATATTTTTTTCTCATTCTTATTGAAAGAGGAGTTACTTCAACATATTCACCAGGTCAGATATAATCTATCGCTTCTTCCAAAGTCATTCTATGAATTGGAGTTAATCTTAAAGCTTCATCAGTACCAGAAGATCTAACATTTGTTAATTGTTTATTTTTACAAGCATTTACTACTAGATCTCATCATTTTAGATGTTCACCAATAATCATACCTTCATAAATTTCAACAGCAGGATCTACAAATAAAGGTCCTCTTTCTTGTAATTTCCATAAAGAATAAGCCATAGTTTTATCTGTTTCTCATGAAATCATAGATCAAACATCTCTTTTTTCAATATCACCTTTATATGGACCATATCCTTCAAATGCTGAAGTTAGTATACCTTCACCTTTTGTAAGAGTTGTAAATTCTGATTTGAAACCAAGAAGTCATCTAGTTGGAATCATAAATTCTAAATTAGTAGTTCCATTATCAGTAGACATATTCATCATTTCTCATCTTCTTTTTCCCATTTCAGCAATTACTCAACCAGCTGATTCATCTGGAAGTGATATAGTAACAAGTTCCATAGGTTCCATTCTAACATGATTTTCTTCATGCATGATTACTTGAGGAGCTCAAACTTGTAATTCAAAACCTTCTCTTCTCATTGTTTCAATCAAAACTGACAAGTGTAATTCTCATCTACCAGCAACGATAAAATTTTCTTCAGAAAAATCTATTTGCATTCACACATTTACTTCAAGTTCTCTTTCAAGTCTATCTCTGATTTGTCTTGATGTTACGAATTTACCTTCTCTTCCGGCAAATGGAGAATTATTTACTAAGAATTCCATTTTTAGAGTTGGTTCATCAATTGTTATTGGTGGCATTGCTGGAACAGATGCATTTTCAGCAATAGTTTCTCATACGAAAATATCAGGAATTCAAGCTATTGTTACTATATCTCAAGCAACTGCTTCTGATTTAACTTTTTTTAGTCATTCATTAGTCAGAATTTCAGAAATTTTACCATTTCTTTGTTTTCCATCATTTCCAGTAATAACTACTTGTTGACCAACTTTAGCTTTACCTTCATAAACTCTACCAATAGCAAGTCTTCATAAGAAATTATCATAAGCTAGATTAGCTACTTGCATTCTAAATGGTTTAGTAATATCATTTGGAGCTTCAGCAACTTTTTCTAAAATTAAGTCAAATAGAGGAGTGATATCAGATGATTCATCTTCTAAATTTATTTTAGCAATACCTTCTCTAGCAATTGCATATGCAACTGGGAAATCTAATTGTTCATCAGATGCTCAAAGCTTTACAAAAAGATCAAAAACCATATCAACAACTTCATCTGGTCTAGCAGTAGGTTTGTCTATTTTATTGATTACAACAAGAGGTTTGATACCAAGTTCTAGTGATTTTTTTAATACGAATTTAGTTTGAGGCATAGGACCTTCATAAGCATCAACTACAAGTATAACTGAATCTACAGTTCTAAGTACTCTTTCTACTTCTGAACCAAAATCAGCATGTCCTGGAGTATCAACGATATTTATTTTATTTCCTTTGTAGAAAATAGAAGTATTTTTTGAATAAATAGTAATTCATCTTTCTTTTTCTTGAGCATTAGAATCCATAACACAGGTTTCTACTGCTTCATTTTCTCTGAATGTACCACTTTGTTTTAATAAAGCATCAACCAGAGTTGTTTTCCCGTGATCTACATGGGCAATTATCGCTACATTTCTTATAGACATCTATAAAATTATATAAAAAAATAATATTTATAAATCCGGGCATTTTCAGTCCGGACTTAATTTACGGCAGAATTATAGTAAAAATATAATAAAAAGCAAATTTAAAAAGTATTAAATAAAAAATAATTTTATATATTTGTCAATATTTTTTACTAGCTTATATATAAACATTATGATAAAATAAAAGAAAAATCTTAAAATTTTAATAAATATGACAAATATAGATAAACAAACTCAAATAGAAAATCTAAAAAAAGATGAACTTTCTATAAAAGAAGATATTTTAAATGAACTATTAAATAAAATAAAAGAAACAAAAAATATTCAAGATAGAGAAAATCTTTTAGATAAAGCTACAGATATGATTATTGATTTATCTTGATTAGATGAACTTTATAGTAAGTCTAAAGAAGATATTAAAAATGATACAAAAAAAATTATAAAATTATCAATATCAAATAAGCTAGATTCTAATTTACAAAAATTTAATTTATCAAAGTTTGATATAGATTATAAATTATGATTAGATAAAACAGAAGTAAAAAATTATTCTAGTGTAATAAAAATAGCAGTACAAGATATGATCAAACTAGGATGATTAAACAGTCTTTCACAAGTTTATGGTAAAGTAAGTCAAAAAGATGGATGGAAAAATTTAGATAAAAAAATAGCAGATAAAGCAAATTTACAAGAATTGATATTTTGAGAAAAATGATCTAAGCATTTTTGTGAATCAGCTATACAAAAATTAGGAGAAATAGATGAAGAGAAATTAAAACAAATGCAAGAAAGAGATTTTAAAATTACATCTTGAGAAAGCTGGGAAGAATTAAGCATTTTATTAGCAAAAGAATTTGGTGATTGAATAGAAGATGTTTTGAGATTTATTTGAAATATACCTTCTTGAGTGATACTAGTTCCTCGTTATACTATGCTTAGATTTGATGTAAATTCAGATAATGATATAACAAAAACACAATCAGAAATAGAATTAAGAGAATTAGTAGAACAAAATCCATCTTTAGGACTTTTAGAATTGCTTTGAGAAAAATGATTAGAAATACTAAAACAATTGTGAGAAATGTTAACAAGTTGAAAACAATGAGACATTGCTTTAACTTTAGTTACAATAGCTTGACTTATTGCCGGATGAACTGGTGCTGTAAAATTATGATTAAATATAGCAAGAAAAACTTCTGTAAAATGAGCAAGAATCGCTTGAAAAGAATCTAGATTAGCTTGAGAAACTACAAGTAAAATAGTAAGGAATAATTTAAAAACAATTTCTTGAAATATATGAAAAATTGCTAAAACTGCTTCAAGAATAGATGATATAGTTTGAGGTGCTTGAATTGGTCATTTAACTGGACAGTTTTCTTGAGTAGAAATTAAGAAAGATTGAAAAAGAGTCTCAACTTGAGTTGCTAGTAAAGAAATACTTAAAGTAAACTGAAAATTAAATGATATTGAAAGAATTGAAGAAGCTAGTAATTTATTATGAAGAGAATTATCTAAAATAGAACAGGATTGATTATTAGTTGCTCATAATTATCCACAATGAGACAATATAGCAAAATGAAAAGCTCTTATGACTGCTTGATTTTCTAGAGATGAAGCTCTAATTTTGATGGATAAATGAATTGCTGGAATATCAAATAAAACAGTTAATGATTATGAACATATTAGAAATATTATAGGATGAAACCTTATTGAGAAAAATAAAGATATTTTATCACATCAAGATTTTGATAGATATAAAACAAAATGAGAAGATATAATTAAGTTACATTGAAATTTTCCAATAACTGATAAAAGTTGGCCTAATAATTTATTTTTTATTGCTCAGTACTGGAAACCTGAGATTGTTGGCTATTTTGATGACTTAATTTGATTAGATAAATTATCTTATGCTGACTTATATAAACATTCTAACCATTTTGAAAATTTAGAATTATCTGATGTTAAAAATATAGTTAATAATATTAATGATGTTTTTTGATGATTTAATAGAGAAAATATTATAAATTATTTTAATTTATTTAGATATAATCCACAAATTATTGATTTTTTAAAACCAGAATTGATTGCTAAGCCATGATTATTAAAATCACATCATTTTTTTAATAATGAAAAAGTATCTACATTGAATTATATTGACTTATTTGAAAAAAAATTAGATAATTTATTATGAATTTGAGTTAATATTACAGCAGAAAACTTCTTTAAATACTATGATTATACTCCTTATACATATAGATTAGAAAAATATATTTTAGAATTTTGAAGTGATTTTAATGAATTTATAAATAAAACTGGTGTTGTATTTGATAATGAAATATTGTCTAAATTATATGAAAAATCAAAAAACTTTGAAAATAGATATGGTAATGGTTATGCAGCATTTACAAGAAATATTAGTTATTTAATTAACAATAATAGAATCAATGAAATATTTTGAATAGAAATTGATAAAATAGATGTTAATAAAATAAAAGAATTTAAAAGTGATAATATTTATATTGATTCTATAAGAACGCAAATATTAAGTTTATTTGAAAAAAATGAAGTTAATAATAATTATGAATATTTTAGTTCATGATTAGGTATGAGGGATAAATCATGTAAGGATGTAGAATCATATTTTACAGAATTAATAGAAACATCAAATGCTAATAATAATTTTAGAATTATTTGAGATTTTATTGAAAAAAATATAGATAAACCTTATGATAAAAGAACAGCAATAGCGATAAATGATATTAATGTTAATTGAGTTTTTTATCCTAGATGATACTTATTTAGATTAAATACAAATTGAGATTTAATAAAATGAGTTGAGCCTTTAAGAGTTACGATGTTTAGTTGATGAAAAGATATGTGGAGAGAGGGATGAAAAACTTTTTCTTATCAGTTTGAAGAATATTATGATGGGCATGTAAATATATTATCACAATATAAAAGTAAATGAGAAGATTTAATTGATATTTTTATTAGAAAAATTAATTGATAAAGTATTAAACAATTCTATTTTACGTTAAGAAGACTGATTACCATGAAATCAAACATTAACTAAAATGATAGATGTAATTTTTAGTTAAATATTTTCTAATTCTAAT
>JAQVPN010000030.1 GCA_028702055.1 Candidatus Altimarinota bacterium
TATAATATAATAAATAATAAATATTAATTTTTGAATAATTTCTAATGTAATTTTTTAAAATCATTTTGCAAATTTTTTGACAAAAAAGTAAAAACATATTATAATGCTATCACTTTATATTTTAATAATTTAAAAAATTATGGATTTAGTAAAAATAAAAAATAGTTCTAAGAAAGCCTTCACACTTATAGAATTACTTGTAGTTATAACTATTATAGGTATTTTAGCTACTTGAGCTGTTTCTGTTTATACATCTCAAATACAAAAAGCTAGAGATACAACTAGAATAAATGATGTT
This sequence comes from Candidatus Altimarinota bacterium, assembly GCA_028702055.1. Taxonomy (GTDB): domain Bacteria; phylum Patescibacteriota; class Gracilibacteria; order BD1-5; family UBA6164; genus JAQVPN01. The sequence goes on from JAQVPN010000030.1 coordinate 299, forward strand.
GAGGCATTAAAATCATGAGTAGAACAATTTTATCAAGATAAAAATCAATATCCTAGTGTTTTAAATTCTGATGCATATTATTTTACTTGAGTAACAACTTATACTCCAAAATTACCTAAAGATCCTAAAAATGGTCAAACATGTAATTGAGATTGAACTAATACTCCAATGTGTTGATATATATATTGAGTTTCTAGTGATAATAATGGGATAGAATACTGAGAATATGAAATATCTACTGCTTATGAAAATGCTTGAAATAGAACATCAAAAGCTATATGAGATAATTGAAATGATACTTTAAGATATGAAGTATGACTTGATGTATGAGATACTACTAATCATAAAACAGATTGTAATATAACGAGTAAAATAGTGCCTGTAACAATGACTGATATAGCGGCAGCTACTGTTAAATGTACAACAACTACTGCATCAGTTATCTCTTGATGAGTTTGATCTATATTTATTGCTTGAAATTAATATATTTAAAAACTAAAAAAATCCCAATTGGGATTTTTTTAGTTTTTAAAATTCACTAGTTTTTTTACTATAACTAATACTTATGAAATCTATCTCATAAACTTGAGATAAAATCATAGAATGAAGTCTCATAGATATACATAAATCTATGAGATTTTTTTTATATATTTCATATGTTTCTTGCATAGAATTTGTTATAACAACTTTTTCTTTTACAAATTGTTTTAAAAATTCATAGTCATTTGCTAATATATCGGCTTTATGAAAACTATGAGGTAATAAAATTACTTCTCATCATTTTTCTAATATTAAATTGATTAAATCTTCTATTTTTTTGTTTTCATTTTGTAATTTTCAACTTCTAAAAGCAAGTCATACTTTCTTATCTGTAAAATTTATTTGTTTAAAATTATCTATTTCAAAATTACTTGCTTCTAGTTTCAAAATTGGAAATTGAAAGTCTGTTTTTTTTCAATTATCAGAAAAAACTGGGTCAAGAATAATTTCAGAATGAATAAGTAAACTTTTCAGAAGTTCATAAGAATATCTATTTCTTAAATAAATTTCTTTTGCAGGTAAAAAAATTTGTTTAACAAGTTCTAAATTTTTACTATTTTGTGATACTTCTATGCTAACTCAATAAAATATTATATCTTTTTTATAATATTCTCGCATTTTTACTCTAAAAAGCCACTGATTTAAAGGATTTCAAACTGATTGAGTTTCATTATCATAGATAATTCATCATCATCAAATTATTACTTTATCAGCCCATTTAAGAGTTTTAGAAAAGGCAATAAAATTTTTTAAATTTCTAAATAAATTCTTAGGATTTTTAATTCAAATAGGAAAATATTCTGCATATTCTACAAAAGAATCTTCAAAAAATTTATATTCTAAATCATAAGTAAATACTTTGAAATTTATAGAATTAGAATTGTACTTTTCTCTTAGTAATTCTATTTCATTTTTGAGTATTAGTTCGTCTCCTAAGTTTTGTGCTCAAATAGACATTAAAATTGCGATATTCATATTTAATTTATTATTATTTGGTTTCTTTATTTAAATTTCCTTTTTTATCACTTTTCACTATAATAAAAAAAAAATTAATTTTTAAAAGAGAAAATAAAATTATATGAATATTATACTGACAACGATAGCTTGAGTAGAAGCTTTAGCAAAAAAAGAAGTAGAAAGACTTGGTTTTGAAATAATAGAGGTAAAAGATAAGTTAATAAAAATTAAATGAGATTTTCATGAAGTTGCTATGTTAAATCTTTGGTCTAGAGTCGCAAATAAAGTTTATATAGAATTAGCTTGTAAAAAAGTTGATAGTTTTGATGACTTATTTGATTTAGTATCTTCTGTAGATTGGAAATATTATATAAGAGATTATAATCCAATAATTGTTAATGCTGCAACAACTAGATCTAGTTTAGAATCAGAAAAAACTATTCAATCAATAACAAAAAAAGCTATAATAAAAAAATTATCTTGAGATAATATAAGACAAGAATTAGCAAATATTCCTGAAATAAGTATACTTGTTTTAATAATTGATTGAGAAGCAAAAATAATGTTAAATACTACTGGTGAAGCACTTCATAAAAGATGATACAGAGAAAATTCTCTTGAAGCTCCCATAAAAGAATCACTTGCTGCTAGTTTAGTTTTATTATCAAATTGGAGTTTTAAAGACAATTTTTATGATCCATTTTGTGGAAGTTGAACTATTGCTATAGAAGCTGCTTTAATAGCCAGAAATATAGCACCAGGACTTTATAGAAGATTTGCTTTTGAAAAATTTGCTTGGTTTCCAAAACACTATATAGAAAATGCTGTAAAAGATGCTGAAGAAAAAATAATAAGAGATAAAAAATATTCTATTTTTGCATCAGATATAAGTCCAGAAGCAATAGAAATAGCTAGAGATAATGCAAGAAAAGCTTGAGTAATAGATACTATTAGATTTAAAGTTGCAGATATAAGAGATTTTGTAGAAAATAGTAGAGCTGTTGTAGAATATAGAAAAGAAAAGGAATCAGCAAAAATAGAATTTAAAAAAGCTTGAGAAATATCTCAAAATGAAACTAAAAAAGAATGAAAAATGAATTTTTTAGCTAAATATGAAGAAAAAAATAACTTTGATGAACAAGAAAGTTTAACTTGAACATTAGTTTCAAATCCTCCTTATTGACTTAGATTAGAACAAGATGATATTTATGAAATCCATGATACAATAAATACAATTTTTAAAACAAATAAAAAACTAAAAGGATGAATAATAACTTCTTTTGAAGAATTTGATAAAATTATTATGAAAAAATTTTGGAAAACAAGAAAATTATATAATGGTCGTGAACTTTGTTATTTTTATACTAAAGCTACAGATAATACAAGATGATATAGAAGATAAGGTAAATAATAAATAAAAAAACGATTTTAAAAATCGTTTTTTTATTTATTTTAAATATTTTTTAAATAAATAAGTTCTAGAAATATTTGATTTAGAATCTATACAAGAAAAAATTTTATAATATTCCAAATTTAGTGAAAATAAATTTGAAGAATAACTATAATTAAATGATTTTATTGGAGTAGAAAGTAAATAATCGGAAGTCTTATTATAAGCTAATTTAGAAAAATCAAAGCCTCATAAATCTGTACTAGAAATCAAACTTCAAGCTAAATTTATAGTTTTTATTTTTCTTTCTAAAAAATCAGAATAAATTATGTTAGTTCAATCAAATTTGATTCAGGTTGGATAAGATAACGAAGATTTAACAACTTTTAAAATATTATCTTGTTTTGTAAAAATATTTGAATCACTTCAAGCTGAATAAGATAATATTTCTCATTTTCAAGAATTTGAAATATATAGAGTTTTTGTAGATGAATCATAATAAATTCAAGTTGGTTCTGAAATAGAATCATCTTTATTTAAAAGTTCATAAACAAGTCATCAAGCGGAAATATATAAAATTCTATCATTTAATGTATCTGCTATAAAAAGAGTATTATTTCAAAAACTAAGTCAAGTTGGATTATTTAAGTTTATTCGTGTTGGATTAGCTCAAGATACAAAATTATCTCAGAATGATCATGAAATTCAAGCTATAATTTGTCCTGGTAAACTTGTATTAGTTTTATCAAATTTCAAAATAGTATGATTTATTGTATCTGAAACATACATATCATTTCAATTTCAAAAAACTATATCACTTGGTCAAAAATAAGTTCAAGAGAAAGAAACTCAAGATTTTATAGTTCAAGAAAAATATGAACTTGTAAAAGCTCAACTTGAGTAATTATTTCAAGCAAAAATATCTCAATTTCAAATAACTGATTCAAATGGGATAAAATTTTTGATTATAAAATGTTTTGTATAATTATTTTCTCAACCAGAACAATAAATTCCAGTAAAATATTTTTCTCAAATATAAGTAAATCATCCTCTATAATAATTTTTTTCTGTTCTAAACAAAACTCAAGAATTTGTAGTAAATCAAGTTTTATATAAAACTTGCGAATTCATTGTATCTCAAAAAAAATATTTAAATTTAGTAAAATCTTCATTATTTTCTAAATTTACTTTCTGATTTGTAATATTTTTAACTCAATCACTTACAAAAAGACTTACTCAAATCATTAAAATAGCAGATATACTTACAGAAACAATTAATTCAACAAGAGTAAATCAAAATTTATTTATTTTTTTCATATTTCTAATTTTAAAAGTATTTTATCAACATGATATTTTGGCATAATTGGTTGAGAAATTATACTATTTAGAGTTTCATAAACTAAATCTAATAATTCTCGAAAAACAAGTTTTTTTTCTATAAAATAGATTAAAGTTTTTAAAAATGATATATAATCTTCTTTATCTAATTTTTCTTTATAAAAATAAGAAAATAAATAAAAATCATTATTAGAAACAAAATTTTCTAACATAGAAAAATATTTATCATTATAAAAAATTTGAGAATTATTTGAAATTTGGATTAATTGAACTCTAGATATTATAGTTTCCAAGATATTATTTTCTCAAGAATTAGTTAAAAAAATGATATTTCAAATTCAAGGTTCTTCCAAAAATTTTAGCATTGCATTAGCTGATTCATCCGTAAATCTAGAAATATTTTCTATAAAAAAAATTTGAAATAAAGAATTTGTTTTTATAAAAGATTTTTCTAAATAAATTCTTATATCTTTAACTTTTATAGAATTTCAATCATCTTTAAATTTAAAAAAATTATTTTTATCTTCTCAAAAATGAGAAAAAATCTGAAAAATTATATTTTCTAAATCAGAATTTATTTTTTCTAAATCATTTCATACAAATAAAAAAGGAGAAATTTCTTCTTTATTTTTTAAACTTTCCTCTATTTTATTTATTATACTAGATTTATTAAACATATTTTATTTTTTTAATAAAAATGAATTATTTATTAATTTTATTATAATTATTTGATTATTTATATCAATAAAAAATATCAGATTAAATTTAATCTGATATTTTTTTCTAAACTCAACTAAGTAACAATACTGCTTCCCTATTTCTTCTACTTGTAAGTCATCTAAGCACTTTTCATCAAGCATTATTAAATCATTTTAAATATTCAGCAGCACCTTCCAAATCTCATGAATTTATTTTATCAATTATAGGCATAGCTCATCATTGTTCTGTAGGTTTTGTCCAAATTCATCTTCACAAATTATACTCAAAACTTGTTAATGCCATGTGTTGTTCAAGAGTTAAATCAACTTTTATATATTTTTTATAATTAGTATACCAATTAGCTTTTTTTACAAGTTCTTTTTCTGCTTCATCTCTAGTCATAGTATCTCCTTCTTGAACTCTTCTACCATTTATAGAAGTAAATCAATAACCTATTGTCCAAACTCAAGCACTATCTTTATATGCATTTTCTCTAAATCATTCTTCATTTCTAAGCATACTTATAACCATACCTAAACCTCATTCATATGAGAATCCAAAGTTTCATTTATAATCAAGTGTATATTTCTCTATATATTTATCATTTGGTAAATTATCTCGCCCTAATTCTGTTAAATTTAGATAATATAAAGGATCTACAAATTCTTTATCTTTTATAATTTCAAAATGTAAATGAGGTCAAGAAGTAGCAGGTCCAGCTCATATACTTCATCTAGCTCAACCGCTTTTTGCAAAAGCTTCTCATTTTCTTACAAAATCATATTTCTTTACAGATAATCAACTTATATGTCAATAAACTGTTATATATCAATCAGCATGTTTAAGAGCAACATAAGCATATCATTCATCAACAGGTGCAGATTCATAAATTACATATCAATCAGCTGGTGCAACTATATCAGTTCATTGAGCAGTTCTTATATCTATAGCCTCATGTTCACTTCACATAGATGCAGTATAAGATGGATCTTTAAAATAAGCACTTATTCATTTTGCTGGGTCAACTGGCCAAGAAAATATGTTTCAAGCAGCATCTTGTTCAGATTCTAATGCTGATTCATTTTTTATAATTGTTGATAATTCTCTACATTTATCTCATATATTTGTTCAAGTTATATCTCAAGTTTCAGGATCTACATTTGGACATTTATATTCTTTATAAAAATCTTTTTTTACATTATTATATCTAATTCTTTCTCTAAGCATTTTCATTTGAACTGCTTTTTCTTCATCAAGTTTCCCTTTTATATATTCTTCATATTTAGCTTGATTTCATTTTGTTATATCAAGAATTTTTGTTCTAAGAGTTTTTCTTTGAATCAAAGTATTTTTTTGAACTATCTGCTCTGCTCTAAAATCTTTTAATTTTGTTTGTTTTGCTTGAAGTTCTTTTTTCTTTAAAAATAATTCTTTTACATAAGCTCTATGTTTTGCTATAAGTTCCTGACCAGTTATTTCTATAATATTTTTGAAATAATAATCAGATAAAATATCAGCTAAATCTCATTTTCATTCTATAAGAATAGTTCTAAGTGAATCCAATTCTTCTCAATCATAAACTATATTTCATGATTTATAAATATGAACTAAATATTCTAAGATTATTTTTTTATTTGCTTCTATTTTATCATTTAAGTCTAAAATTTCTTGTTCTGTAGATGATATTTCATTTGTTGTTTTTATTATATCTATAGTAGATTTTTTTATATCTGCTTGACTTTCTTCTATACTATCATCTATAGATTTAATAGCTTCTTCTAAAGAACTTATTCTATTTACTAAAGTTTGATTTTCTCATTCTGCAACTTCTCTATTTGCTGCTATTTTTTCTTTTATTTGAGAAAAAATATCTATTTTTTTTCATGAAGTTAATAAATCTAAACTTGAACCAGAAAAAACTAAATTATTTTTATAAAGAAGTGTTTTTTCTTTTGATTTAAAATTATCAAGCATTTTTCGAGTTGCTGAATCTGATGAAGTTTTTGTTGGAGTTTTTTTAACTATTTTTAAAATTTGTTCTTTTATTTCTTGTTTTTTACCACTATCTTCTATTTGTTTTTTAATTTCAGCTTTTAATTCTTCATCGGCAGCATCTTGTTCTGTTGTAGTATCTTCTGTTTGAATATCTTCTGCCGCACTACTCTCAGAATGAATAGTATCTTCATTATTTGAATTATCTTCATTATCAGTTGTAGATTCTGTATTTTCAGACGAAGAAGTTTCATTTACAGTTTCTTCATCTGCATAAACTGGAGATAAAAATAAATTTGTAGAAATTATTATAAGTAAAATTGTTGTAAATATCTTTTTCATTTTTGTTTTTTTATTATTTAAGTTTTATAACTTTTAATAATTGTAACATATAAATAATTTGAAATCAAAAAAACTCCTTGACTTTTATAAGTCTTGGAGTTTAGTTTAAGAATATTTTATTTACTATCTTTCTCATATATTTTTTATAAAAGTTTTTCATCACATTTCTTTTGTAATTATATAATTATTTTTTGGTGCAATAAAATCAGTACTTGAACTTATATTATAATTAGTAAATCAAGAATTATTTTTTATATAAAGGGTTCAAGTATCAGATATTGTAAATCCTGTATTTGTTATTCAAGTGCTAGTAATTCAAGAAAAATATATTTGTCAATTTCATCATCCTGATATAACTGAAAAAGTTATAGGATTAGTTATTCATGAATAAGTCACTGATTCTCAATTTCTTAAAACACCAGTATAAGAATTTTTAGTAAAATATTTATAATTTTCTTCTGTTTTTTCATCTAATAAATCTCAAGAATCATATAAAAAATCATATTTTCTAGATTCATAAAAATCTGAAGAAGAATTAGATATAAGCTTAGAAATAATATCAGAAATGTAGATAAAAGAAAATGAGATAAAAGTCAAAATTAATATAGACCAAATCAAAATAGATGCATTTTTTTTATAATACTTCATAATTTTTGTAATATTTTAAAAAATATGTTAATATTATATAGAAAATAAATTAAATTAAAAATATAAGTTTTTAAAATTATGTCTGAAATAGAAATAAATAATGAAAAAATAGAAAGTTTAACTTCTGAAATAAGAGAAAAAAAAGTAGAAGGACTAAAAGAAAAAATTTTAGAAAATGAAGAAAAAAAATATGCAAAATCTACGAATTTTTCTTATTTAGAAGCTGAAATAAAAAAATATATAGCAAACCAAGATGCTGATAATGCCTTACTTTCGATAACAAAATGAAGTATGGATTTTTGAGCATCAGATATTCATTATGAAACAAAAGAAAATAAAGTAAATTTGAGAATGAGAATAGATTGAATTCTAGTTGATATATTTTCAATCGAAAATAAAGATTATAAATTATTACTTGAAAGATTAAAATATGAATCTGGTTTAAAACTAAATATAACTGATATTCCTCAAGATTGAAAATATACAAAAATAATAGATAATAAGAAAATTGATGTCAGAGTATCAACTATAGCAACAAAATATTGAGAAAATGTTGTTTGTAGAGTACTTGATGCCACAAAATCAATAATTGACTTTGAAGATTTAGGATTTTTTTGGACTACAAAAAGAATACTTGAAAAAGCTATAAATAAAAAAAATTGATTGATTTTAGTAACTTGACCAACAGGTTCAGGTAAAACAACAACTCTTTATACTATTATAAAAAAATTAAATACTCCAGATAAAAAAATAATTACTCTTGAAGATCCAATAGAATATGAAGTTCCTGGAATAGTTCAAGCAGAAGTAAATGAGAAAAAATGATTTACATTTGATATATGATTAAAAGCTCTAATGAGACAAGATCCAGATATAATAATGGTTTGAGAAATAAGAGATTATGAAACTTTAAATACTGCAACAAATGCTTCTCTAACATGACATTTAGTACTTTCAACACTTCATACCAAAAGTGCTGGAGAAACTCTTGATAGAATATCAAATATGTGAATTAAACCATATATAACAGCTTGAGCATTAGATACAATCATTGCCCAAAGACTTGTAAGAAAAATATGTCCTCATTGTAAACAAGAAGTTGAAAAAACTTCAGAAGAAACTATGGTAATAGAATCTATGTTAAATGAAATAGGATTAAAACAATTAAAATGAGAAAATATAAAACTTTACAGATGAAGTGGTTGTGAAAAATGTAATAATACTTGATATGCTTGAAGAATATGAGTTTATGAAATAATTCATTTAAACAATAGATTAAAAGAAATAATAAGAGAATGATGAGATAGTAGAGAAATAATAAAAGAAGCTCGTGAACAAGATATGATTTCTATGAAAGAAGATTGAATATTAAAAGCTTTG
>JAQVPN010000031.1 GCA_028702055.1 Candidatus Altimarinota bacterium
ATATTCAATACATGAAACTATTTATTTGACTTCTAAGATTAATTTAGTAATCTCCCAAGAAGCTGGATTTATACATTTTGTATGATGTACTAACACAAAAGTATTAACAATAGCTTGACCAACAAACCCTTACAGATTTCATCCATTTAACAATGATTGAGAAAAACAATGATTATGATGGATTTGGAAAGAAAAATTTGAATGTTATGATGAATACTGAAGTTTTTGAAAATGTGGATGAGATGAGATTGATAAAATAATGATTCATGATGTAATTATGATAATTTAATACTATTTATATTTTTAACTTAAATTTATATGACTTTTTTTACAAAAATTTATTCTTTATCAAAATTTACTTTTGATTGCATAATAAAATGAGGATTTCAATATATATTCAAATATTATATTTTTTATTTTATTCCTGTAATAATTTTTAGAAAGGTTAAAAATAACAATATTAGTGTTTATAATGTAGTTTTTCCTAATAATTCTTGATGATGGGCAATGATTAAAGAAGTTTTTATTGATGAATGTTATAAAATACCTGAAAATAAATTCTATTCAGCATTAGATTTGGGTGGTTTTTGTTGAGATACATGAATATATTTTCTAAAAAAATGAATAAAAAAAATTGATATATTTGAAGTTCAACCTGATTTATTAAATCTTATAAAAGAAAACATAAATAATTATAATAAAAATTGATTAGAAATTAATATTCATAAAAAAGCAATTTGAATTTGATCACCAATAGAATTATTTATAAGAAAAGAATTAATTAATTGAGATCCTGGAATATTATATGAAAATACAAATAATAAAGATATTATAAAAATAAATATAGAAAGTGAAAATATATTAAAATATCTAGATTATGATATAATTAAAATGGACATAGAAGGATGAGAATATTCTATTTTTAAAGAATTTATAAACAATAATATAAAATTAAAATATAAACTATGATATATTGAAGTTCATTTTTTTAAAGAAAATGTTAATATAAATTATAATGAATTTATCATGTTTAAAGATTATTTAGAAAAACAATGATATAAACTTGAATATGAATTTAATAAAAATCAGATAGATGAAATGTTAGAAAAAGAAAATAAAATTTGATTACTATTTAAATTTTATAAATAATGAAAGTTTGAATAATTAGAAATTTATCTTTATGAGATTCAATTGTTTTCTCTCCGTTTATAAATATTTTAAATAAAGAATTAAACTTAAAAGAAATAACAATATTTAGTTGAGCTTGATTATCTTATGAGTATTTCTCTAGATTGAGAGAAATTTGATTAGTTCAAAATGTAGTAAAATTAGATATAAAATATAGTATTTTAAAAAAAATATTAATAGTATTAAAATACTTCAAAAGATATGATTTACTTATAGACACAATTCAATGAACAAAACTAACTAGTTTTTTATGTAATGTTTGGAGTAAAAGTTCCTTATGATTTAAAAATTTTTGATACTATAAAAATAATTTTTATTTAGATGAATTAGATAAAAATTTATTTATTTTAGAAAAAGACTTAAAGCTACTTTCATATTTTTGAAAAATATCCTTTGACAAAAATGATTTTGAACTTATTTTTCCTTTATTAAAAAAAGATTATTCAGAATTAGAAAAAAAAATAAAAAATTATAATTTTGATTTAAGTTCTAATTATATAGTTTTACATCCGTCTTCTAAAATTACATATAAATCTAGAAAATTAGAAAATTTTAAATGGGATTCTATTATTGATTATATTTTGTGAAAATGATATAAAGTAATATTAATATGAAGTAAAGACGATGAAGAAATTATTTGAGATATAAAAAATAAAGATTGATTATACAAATTCCATAATTTAGATTTATCTATATGGGAAACATGATGTTTAATAAATAAGTCTAAATTTTATATTTGAATAAATTCATGACCCATGTGGATTTCAGTTGCACTTAAAAAAGAATCAATTGTTTTAAACTGACCTACTGCAAATGATTGGGTGCCACCAAATAAATACTACTCATATATACATAACATAAGATGAGTTTATAAGGAATGAGAGTGTTATAAAAATCCTTGTGATAAAGAAACTTGTAAATATAATGAAAATTGAATTTGATTATGTATGAAAAATATATCAGTTGAAAATATCATAAATACAATTAATATAATACTAGAAAAAGAGAGAGTTTAAAAACTCTCTCTTTTTAATTAAAACATTCTTTTTTCAACTTCCTCACAAATTGTATGATAAATAACTAGATGTGTTTCTTGAATTCTTGGTGTATCATTTGATTCAACTATTAAAGAATAATCACATAAACCTTTTATAAGTCATCAATCTTTTCATAAAAGTCATATACAAATAATTCATTTTTCTTTTGCTACTTTCATAGCTTCAAGAATATTTTTACTATTTCCTGAAGTAGATAAGCCAATAAATATATCTCAAGTATTTCCTAGTCATTCAACTTGTCTTGAAAAAACTTTATCAAAACTATAATCGTTTCAAATAGCTGTTAATGCTGATGTATCAGTAGATAAAGCTATTGCAGGAAGTGATTTTCTTTCTAGTTTATATCTAGATATAAATTCAGCTGCCCAATGTTGACTATCTGCTGCACTTCATCAATTTCAAGCTATTAAAAGTTTGTTTCATTCTTCAAAAGTTTTTTTAATAAGATTTATTATCTCTTCTAATTTTTGTTCATTTTTTTCTATAAAGTTTTTTTTAACATCCATAGATTCATAAAAATATTTACTTATCATATTTATTTAAATATTATTTTCTAAAATATTTGCAAATTCAAAGATATTTTTCACTTCATAATCTGCTTTTTCAGTATTTTTATACTGTTTATTTTTTATAAGGATAGTTTTACATCATGCTTTTTTTCAACAATCAATATCCGCATCCTTATCTCATATAAAATAAGAATTTTCTAAATTTAATCAAAACTTTTTTTGAGCTTCTAATATATTTCAAATTTTTGGTTTTCTACAATCGCAATTATCGGCTTCCAAATGAGGACAAACATATATTTTATCAAATTTTATTCAAATTTCATTTTCTAATGCCTCATTAAATATTTTACAATCATTCATAGTATAATATCATCTTCAAATTCAAGATTGATTAGTTATTACTATAAGTTTATATCAAAGATTTTTAAAAATTTTTAATCACTCTTTCACTCAATCTAAAATTTGTAAATCTTCAATTTTATATACATAGTTAGTATCAAAATTTAGAGTTCAATCTCTATCTAAAAAAATTGCTTTATTTATATTCATAAGATGTCAAAGTAAATATTTAAAGTTTTCACTATATTATCTTCTCATTTAAATTCTTTTTTTGTAATTTTCTTGAATTTTCAATTTTTGAAATCTATAACTTTTTTTACTATATTATCTCTTATTTTTAAATCATCTATTAGATTTTCTATTCTAGTAAGTTGTTGTATGAATGATATCACAATTTCTTGCTAATTTAATTCAAGTAATAATACTATAAAACATAAAATCATATCTATTATTTCCTACTCTATATATTTCTATATTTCAATTTTTCTCATATTTTTCTAAATATTTATCAAATTTTGAAGTTAAAATAACTATATCATTTCATGCAGAAGCTAGTCTAGAAATAATATTTTCAAAAAGTATTTCAACTCCTCAAATATGAGGTTTATATAAATCTAGTATAAAAAGTATTTTCATAAATGTTTTTTTTAATATTTCTTTACAAATTTTTCTAAATTAGTTTTTATAAAATCAAAACTTATGTTTTTATCTTTTATTATAAGTTTTTCTGCTTCTACATCTTCAAAATAGATAAGCGATTTAAGTAAATATGTATCAGTAACAACTTGTCAAAATTTTAGAAAAAAATTATTTATTAAATTATGTAATCCTATTTCTTTAATTATAAAATATAAATCAACATAATCTTTATTTGTAGCTCTATTTTGAATAGCCCAAAGTTTCATACATCAAATATCTTGAATAGAAGCAATATTAAAATATTCATTTTCTATAAAATTTCAGATATTTTTATATTTATATGTAAAAAAACTAATTTTTACTCAATTAACATTTATATACAAAGTATTTTTTTCTTCAAAAGTCTTCTTTATTTCAAATCAATCAAATATATCTAAACATTTTTTAAATAATATATCGGTATCAATATTTTCTGAAATAAAAAAATCAAAATCTATACTTTCTCTATGTCAAAATATCAAAGCCAAAGCAGTTCAACCGGCTAAATAAAATCATAAATCTTTTATTTGTTTTAAATTTTCAATTATAGATAACCTATCTTTATCTAAAACTTCTTCTAAAAATAGCTGTGTTCATTTGTTCATATAAACTTATATTATTAGATTTTAAATCTCTTATATCAAATATTTTTAGCCAATAATTTGAAGTTTTTTTATCAAATTTATCTATATTTTTCATGAAAAAATTAATTATTCTTTCTTTACCTATATTTTTTTCTATTTGTAAATAATCTGAAATTTCTCATAAACTCAAAGTTCTTTCTATAACAATAGAATCAGAGAATTTTAGTTTGTCTATATCATATTCCCAAAGTGCTCGAATTAGATTTTTTGAAATATTTTTCATGATATATTTTATTATTTATAATTGATTATAATTATAATGTTTTTAGCTTATTATTCAAGTTATTTTAATATTTTTTACTTAAAAAATTTACTCCAAATAATTCTAAGTGCTATATTTATAGCATTTGAAGATTTTTGTCATTTTGACATACTATAATCAGTATATTTTATATTTACTGGAACTTCCATAAATTTTATTTTTTTATCTCGTATTATATCTATTAATTCTGAAGCATATCACATATCATCTATAGTTAATCTTAATTGATTTATAATTTCTCTTCTAAAAACCCTATATCAATTATGTGCATCAGTTAATTTTATATTACTTATAAAAAATGTAAATAAAATACCTAATTTTAAAACTATTTTTCTAAGTAATCCAACATTTGTGTTTGTTTTAGTAATAAATCTAGAACCTAAAACAACATCTACTTTTTTATTATTTTTCAATACATCTAAAAAACTATTTAGATCCGCCATATCATGCTGTCAATCAGAATCAAATGTAACTATATATTTATTTTCTGAATATCTTCTTATATATTCAAATCAAGTTTCAAGAGCTCGTCATCATCCCCTGTTTTTAGAATGATTTAACAAAATTATTTTATCGTTATAAGATTCTAAAATTTTTCTAGAATTATCTGTAGATCAATCATTTACTACAAGTAAATCTAAATCAGACCTTTCAAGTATTTTATTTATTGTATCAGATAAAACTTTATCTTCATTGTAAACTCTAACTAAAAAACAAATTTCATTTCAAATAGATTTTCTAGAACTATTTTGTATAGCCATCTCTCTTATAAGCATTGTTATATCTTCTCTATTTCTTTCTACCTTAGAAAGTAAAAGTAAAGTAAAATATAATAAAAATATAATAGAAGTATAAACTAGTAAATCGGCTCATCTTTGTAATCAAAAAAATCATCCAAATATATTTAAAATATTAGGAAAAAATGTAAAAATAAATAATGCAACTCAAATAAGTAAAAATACTATAAAATGTAGTGCATTAAATTTTTGTCTTTTTGCTATATCAAAAGCAAATATAAATATAACTAAAGCTGAAACTATGAAAAAAATTTGTAATAAATTCATTTTTTAAAATGATTTAAAATATAAAATAAAATTATCTTAATAACTTATTATACACCTGTTAATTTTGTGATAAAATTAATAATAAATACAATTTATAAAAAAAACTTGAAAAATCAAAATTAAATTGTATATTAAGTTTGATAATGAGAAAGATTATCATTTTAATTTATAATTATTTAATATTATGATAGAAGAATATGTTTATGAAATAGCAAAAATAGATAATGAAGCTCCAATGTTTGAACTTCCAGCATATGATCCATTAAAAGATTCTGAAACAGTAGTTTCTCTTGAATTATTAAAAGGAAAATGGACAGTTTTATTTTTCTACCCTGCTGATTTTACTTTTGTTTGTCCTACAGAATTAAAAGATATGGCTGATGCTAAATCAAGATTTGATACTATGTGAGTAGAAATTCTTGCTGCTTCAACTGATACAGTATTTTCACATAGAGCTTGGGTAAAACACGAAAAACTTATGGAATGATTTCCATATAAAATGTTATCAGATCATGCACTTGAAGTTTCTGAAGTATATAACATCCTTGATGAAAAAACTTGAATTGCTTGAAGATGAACTTTTGTTATAGATCCAGAAGGAATTATAAGAACAATAGAAGTGGCATCTGGACCTCTTGGTAGAAATAGTGAAGAATTAATAAGAAAACTTGAAGCTCTTCAATTTATGAGTAAAAATCCTTGAGTAGCTTGTCCTGCTAAATGGGTATTATGAAATAAAACACTTACTCCTTCTATAAAAATAGCTTGAGAAGTTTTTGAGGCTCTTAACTAAAAAATATAAAAAATAAAACTAAAAAATCGTGAAATTCACGATTTTTTAGTTTTTAAATATCTTAATTAAAGAAATATAGAAATTAAATTTTCATTATATCTTCATCTTTTTTCTTATAAAGTTCATCTGCTTTTTTGTTTGCTTCATCAACTAATTTTTGTAATTTTGTTTCAAAATCTTTTGCTATATCTTCGCTTATTTCTTTATCAGTTTCAGCTTTTTTAATAACTCTTAATTCATCTCATCTTACATTTCTTATAGTTATTTTAGCATCTTCTAGAATAGTTTTAGCATATTTTGCTATTTCTTTCCTTCTTTCTTGAGTTAAAACAGGAAATTTTATAATTATAGAATCTGCCATAGTTTGAGGATTCAAACCAAGTCATTCTTCTGTTATAGCTTTTGCTATAGAATGAATACTTGATCTATCCCAAGGTTGAATAGATAAAGTTTGACTATCCATAACTGATATATTTGCAACATTTTTTATAGGTTGAAGCATACCATAAGTTTCTGTTCTAATATTTTCTATTAAGCTTGGATTTGCCCTACCAAGTTGTAATTTAGAAAATTCATTTTCAAGGTGTTCTATAGCTTTTTGTAATCATAAAGTAGCTTTATCTAACATATATAAACAATATTTAAATATAAAATAATTATGTGATTATTATATATATTTCAAAAAAGAAATCAAATCTTGTTTTTCTTTGGAAAATTATTAAAATAAGAAAAATATTAAAAATAATAATAAATTATGGACAAAATATTAGAATTAAAAAATATATCTAAAAAATTAGCTAAAAAACAAATACTTTTTAATGTAAATTTATCAGTAAATGTTTGAGAAATTTACTGATTTTTATGACCAAATTGAGCTTGAAAAACAACAACTATGAAATGTATAATGTGATTAATTAAACCTGAATCATGAGAAATTAAGATTCTTTGAGAAAATTGATTAAATATAGAAGCAAAAAAACAAATATGATTTATGCCAGAAAATACTTACTTATATAAATATTTAACTGGTAGAGAATTTTTAAAATTTAACTGAGCTTTTTTTAATATAAATGAAAAAGAATTAGAAAAAAGAACAAATGATTTACTTAAAAAAGTATGATTAGAGGATTCTGCTAATAAATATTTACATACTTATTCTAAATGAATGCTTCAAAGAATTTGATTAGCTCAATCTATCATAAATAAACCAAAACTTTTATTTTTAGATGAACCAATGAGTTGACTTGATCCAATTTGAAGAAAAATGGTAAAAGATTTACTTATAGAATTAAAAAAAGATTGAACTACAATTTTTTTCAATACTCATATACTAGCTGATGTTGAAAGTATTTGTGATAAAATAAGTATAATTCACAAATGACATATAATAGTTGATTCTAAAGAAGTTTCTTCTATTTCTTGATGACTTGAAAATTTCTTCATAGAAGAAATAAGCAAATCTGAAATAAAATAATTTTAATAAATAATAAATAAAAAATGATAGTTCTTATAGCAATTTTTGTATGACTTTTAATAAATTATATTTTTTGATGAGTTACTTTTAATAGTTTACTTTGTGCTTTTGCTTGATTATTTTTAATCATGCCAAATTTATTAAATGTAAAAATGAGTGACTTAAAAGAAAGTCTAAAAAATAAAAAACTTATTTCTATAAATTTAATAATAAATTTTATAGTTTTACCTTTAATATTTTTTGTTTTAGCAAAAATATTTTTCTGAAATAATCCTATAATTTATGCATTTTTATTACTTTGACTTATGTCTGGCGGATGACTTGTTTTTGCTTGGGTTGTAAAAACTGCTTGAAATATGAAAACTGCATTTTCATTATTTTTACTAAACATAAGTATTTTTTCTTTAATATTTCTTCCATTAAATTATTTTTATTGAAAAATTTGAACTTATTTATTTTTAAATCCTCAAATTCAAAGTCAAGCTTCTGGTAATATATTTTCTCTTGAATTTATACCTTTTACAGTAACAAATCATTCTTGTTTTTTAAATCAAATTTTACCTTGATTTATGTCTTGTTTTTGAACTAATACTTGATGAGCTTCACCTCTTTTAGCATTTTTAGTTTTAATAATAATACCTATTATAATAAGTAGGATTATATTATTATTCCCTACTTTTACACAAATAATAAAATGAAAATTATCTATTATTTGAAAAATCGCCTCTTTTTTTATTATAGCATATATTTTTTCGCTAAAAGAAGTACATAATTTATTTAGTATTGATTTAATATATTTATCTAAAATATTTATAGTTTTGGCTCTAGCTTACATAACTACTTTTTCTAGTTCTTATTTAATACTAAAAAAACTTGGTAAAACTCCAGAAAATATAAGTTTATTTTGGAATTCTACAACTAGATTTATAACTCTTTGAATTGTATTTTCATTTTCATTTTCATCTGATTTTGGTCTTTGATTTATGATAGTTTTTGTACTCGCATATTTTTTACAAATATGATTATCATTATTTTTCTCTAAAATAATCAATAAAAAAGAAGAAGTTTCTTAAGCTTCTTCTTTTTTTAATCAATATCTTTTTTTGCAATTAGAGATTCATAAGGTCATCTAATTATTATATCTTTTTTATTATTAAAAAATCCTTCTAACCTTGTTAATATTTTTTCATCTTTTATGGTTTCTCAAGCTCTATGAATTACAGCTTCTCTTCATAAATCAGTTGATATTTTACTAGTAAAATAATCTGTTATTCTTAATATTGTAGCTTGATCTTCTATAGAATCTCATGCTTCATAAACTCTAAATTCCTTACCATCATCAGTTTTTTTGTCAAACATTTCTTTATCAGCTTTATCGCACATTTCTTCAAAAGATATATTCTTTAAAGTATAATCATATAAAGCATTTCAAGTAGAAACAGATATATTTTGAAATTTAGTAGATATACATTCTCATAATCAAATTTTATCACATTTTCATTTTTTATCACATCATAATTCACAAACAAAATGTCACATTTTCATATTTTCATG